>JAILKW010000046.1 GCA_024693455.1 Lachnospiraceae bacterium | reverse complement strand
CGACACATTTGAGACATTGGATTCTGCGGGGATCCCCTATATAGGTGCAGGCGATTCAAGGGAAAGAGCACGTAAGCTGCAGATAGAAGAAATCGCAGGTATGAAGATAGGCTTTTTGGCAGCTTCAAGAGTTATACCCGTTACTTCGTGGGATGTCCGTAATCAGACTCCCGGAGTATTTACCACATATGATCCCACGGATCTTTTGGCTGATATAAAGAAGGCTAAGAAAAAATGTGATTATGTATTTGTAATTGTTCACTGGGGAATAGAGCATACTACTGAACTGGTTGATTACGAGAGACCTATGGCTCATCAGTTTATAGATGCCGGAGCGGATGCCGTTATAGGTGCACATCCTCATGTTGTTCAGGGTATAGAGTGTTATAATGGTAAGATGATATATTACAGTCTTGGTAATTTCATTTTTAGTCAAAGCATAGAACGCACTTTTGCTGTTTCAATGAAGGTGGAGCCTGATGGTATTACACATAAATTGATACCTGCAGCCGCATCAAATGCAAAGACTTCTCTTCTTACGGAAGAGGCGGCAAAAAACGTGTATTCTTATATGGACGGCCTAAGCGATACTGTGACCGTTACAGACAAAGGTAAAGTAAACGCAAAATAACAGGAGGTAAAGATGTTTGGTTTTGGTAGCATGATCGAAAGACTCAAAAAGAGTCCTAAAACTATTGTATTTACGGAAGGAAGTGATCCCAGAATACTGGAGGCTGCATCCAGACTTTTGGCCAGCAGCTTTTTGTCCCCTATCCTTTTGGGAGACAGGAATGAAATAGAGGCAGCTGCTGAAGAAGCAGGATACAATATTCGCGGAGCCAGGGTTATAGATCCCAATGATTTTGACAGAATGGACGAGATGATAGACCTTTTCTGCGAACTCAGAAAGAGTAAGGGTGTAACACCTGAGGAAGCAAGAGGCATTCTTTCAAAGACGAACTATTTTGGAACCATGCTTGTTAAGATGGGAATAGCAGATGCGCTTTTGGGTGGAGCTACATATTCAACAGCAGATACGGTTCGTCCCGCACTTCAGCTTATTAAGACAAAGCCCGGCAACTCAATAGTTTCATCATGCTTCATTCTTGTTCGTACATCCGCTACAGGTGAGAACGAAGTACTTGCAATGGCTGATTGTGCCATCAATATTAATCCTACAGAGGATGAACTTGTTGAAATCTGCGGAGAGACGGCAAACTGTGCGCGCATATTCGGAATCGATCCTAAAGTTGCTTTTCTTTCATATTCAACTCATGGCTCAGGAAAAGGCGAGACGGTTGATAAGATGAGAAACGCTACTGCAAAGGCAAAAGCAAAGTTCCCGGATCTCCCTATCGAAGGAGAGCTTCAGTTTGATGCAGCTGTTTCACCCAGAGTAGCACGTACCAAATGTCCGGGATCGGAAGTGGCTGGTCACGCAAATACCTTTATCTTCCCCGATATATCTGCAGGTAATATTGGATATAAAGTTGCTCAGCGTATGGGTCATTTCGATGCTTACGGCCCCATCCTTTTGGGACTTAACGGATCTATAAACGATCTTTCAAGAGGATGTAACGCAATTGAGGTATATTCCATGGCAATCATTACTGCAGCACTTGCTGACGATCTTAAACAGAATTCTTAAGATTCGTATAAGTTTATTTCGGAGATTGATCGGTAATGAAAAAGAAAACGAAAAAATTAATAGCACTTATAATTGTGATCACGATGATAGTATCTCTTATAGCCGGAGTTGCAATAACCGCTTTTGCTGCTCCAAAAGGAGATAGCCCGGGATCACAGGTTGGACAGACATCCATCCTCTATGACAACAACAATGGCCTCCTTACTCCGGAGGCCAATGTCATTGTTTAGACAGAGGATGGATTTATTTAGATGTATTCAACGCTCCGTATTCCGTAAGAACCTTTAAAAAATAAGGAGCATTGCGGGGAAAGGAGCCCACAGGGCAGAAGTTTTAAATGAATAATTGGGTTATAACAGCAAAAAAAGCTGATTTTAAAAGTCTTGCAAAAAGATTAAATATTGATCAGGTTACGGCAAGAATTCTGGTAAACAGAGGTGTTGACGAGGATAAGATGCAAAGTTTTTTAAGACCTCGTTTGTCAGATATGCATTCGCCGTCAATGTTAAAAGATGCCGACAAGGCTGCGGCAGAGATAAAAAAAGCCATAGATGAAGGGCTTAAGATCAGAGTTGTCGGGGACTATGATGTGGACGGGATTTTTTCCACATATATTTTCGTTTCAGCTATAAGAGAGTGCGGAGGTGATGTGGATTATGCCATACCACACAGGATCCATGACGGTTACGGAATGAATGAAAGTATGTCAGAGGCGGCAAATGAGTCCGGAATAGGACTTATTGTTACATGCGATAACGGGATTGCTGCCATTCCTGCGATCACTCTTGCAAAAAAATACGGGATAAAAGTAGTAGTTACAGATCATCATGAGATCCCGTTTGAAATACAGGGAGAAAAGAAGATTTATAAATTCCCGCCCGCAGATGTAGTGGTTGATCCCCACAGGGAAGATGATGAATATCCCTTTGAGGGAATCTGCGGAGCCATGGTTGCTTTTAAGGTGTCCACACTTTTATATGAGGCATTCGGACTTGACACGGATAAGGCCACGGAAGACTACCTGGAGATGGTTTCGTTCGCTACCATATGTGATATAATGGAGCTCAAAGATGAAAACAGGACTGCTGTGTACTTCGGCCTTAATAAGCTTTCGTCCACCGGCAATGCGGGACTTGCCGCAATAATAAATCAAACGGGACTTAATGGAAAGAAAATAGATGCCTATCATGTGGGATTTATTCTCGGTCCGTGTTTTAATGCAAGCGGCAGACTTGACAGTGCGGATCTTGGACTTGAACTGTTGCTTGAAAAAGACGAGAAGAAGGCGGTTGCAAAAGCGGCTGAGATTGCTTCTTTAAATGAACAGCGGAAGATGCTTACGGAAGAGGGCATGAAAATGGCCCTTGATAATCTTGAAGGAAAAGAAATATCAGATGTCTTGGTTGTCTACCTTCCAAAGCTTCATGAAAGCCTTTGCGGAATTGTTGCCGGCAGACTCAAAGAAAAATATTATCGGCCTACCTTTGTGCTTTGCGACGGCGAGAATGAGGTAAAGGGAAGCGGAAGATCCATTCCGGGATATTCTATGTATGACAAGATGAATGAGATATCTGATGTTTTCATTAAGTTCGGAGGTCATCCTATGGCTGCGGGTTTATCTATCCCGGCGGATAAGGTGGATGAGTTTAACAGAAGATTAAATGAAAACGCGCATATCGAACCTGAATTTTTGGTGAAGAAGATGGTTATTGATGTTCCCATGCCTCTTTCTTACCTTACAAAAGAAAGGATCAACGAACTTTCGATACTTGAGCCGTTTGGAAACGGTAACGAAAAGCCTGTCTTTGCCGATAAGGACATCAAACTTTATAAGATGTCATCCATGGGGAAAAACAAAGAACACAGACGTCTCTTTTTTGAACTGCCGGAAGGGGGCAGGATGGAGGGAGTGTACTTCAGAAACGGCCCGGAAATGGACGAGTACTTGAAAAAGCTTCATGGTGAGGATGCCTTTGAAGCGGTAAGACTTGGGCACGGTAATATTATCATGCAGATAATTTATTATCCCAATATTAATACTTATGGGAAAAATGAAAGTATACAGGTGCTTATAAGTGAATACAGATAGGGGGATCATATGGCAAAAGTTACAGAATACAGTTTTAATTCAGCCGACGACAGGCATACTAAAATTCACGCCGTAAAATGGGAACCGGAAGAGGGAAGTCCTTTGGGGGTTGTACAACTGATCCACGGGATGATCGAATATATTGAGCGTTACAGTGATTTTGCAGAGTATCTAACCGGACTTGGATTTATTGTAATGGGACATGATCATATAGGTCACGGAGATTCCGTTTCATCCTCAGATGAGTGGGGGATCATGCATGCCGCCTTTCCCGACTACGTAATGGTAGAAGACATTTATTCGAACTACAAACTTATCAGGAAGCAATATCCGGCTCTGCCTCATTTTATATTGGGACATTCAATGGGCTCCTATATGCTGCGAATGTTTTTGGCAGAGAAATCGGATGATCTTTATGACCTTTCGGGTGCTGTAATAATGGGAACGGGAACTTCACCTGACAATGTTACGTCTATGGGACTTAAGGTGGTCAATTTCCTAAGCAGAATATTCGGAAGGAATCATAAAAGCAAGTTTGTGGAAGGATTGATGTTTGGGGGAGGACCATATAAAAAATTCAACACAAGCGGAGAAGACCCGGAAAACAGCTGGCTTACAAAAGATGTTGATATCGTAAAACGGTATTATAACGAGCCAAAATGCAGATTCGCGTTTTCACTGGGAGCCTACAAAGGTCTTATTTCGGCTGTTTACTATGATAATCAGCTTTCCAATGTGTCAAAGATTCAAAAACAGCTTCCTGTATTTTTTGTTTCGGGCACTGATGATCCCGTCGGAGATTTCGGTGTTGGAGTAAAAACCGCTTATT
Source organism: Lachnospiraceae bacterium (assembly GCA_024693455.1). Taxonomy (GTDB): domain Bacteria; phylum Bacillota; class Clostridia; order Lachnospirales; family Lachnospiraceae; genus Weimeria. The sequence goes on along the minus strand of JAILKW010000046.1, from coordinate 12,387 downwards.
CTTTGTTTAAAAAAGCAGGGATCACGGATGTTACGATGAAACTATACGATGGAGACAGACATGAGATCCTTAATGAAACGGATAGGGAGAAGGTTTATTCGGATATCGGTGACTGGATGATAAAATATTGTGAAGAGAAGAAAAAATAATAATAAATACTGATGAAGGCCTACCCCTGCCATGAAACTTTTTCAGAGTTTTTTTGGCGGGGGTATTTCATTCTTAAAAGAGTTAATTTTATTGTAAGATATGCTATATTTACTCTTGCTATTAGGATGGTTTTTGGTTAAAATGAAAAGGAACTGCCGATGTTTTGGCTTGACAGGGTGTTAAGTTCAAACAAAGGTCAAATTAATTAAATAGGAGGAAAAAAGATGGCAAAGAAATGGGTCTACAAGTTTAGTGAAGGTAGAGCGAGCGATCGTAATCTGCTGGGTGGAAAAGGATGTAACCTTGCCGAGATGACATACCTTGGTATGCCTATCCCTCAGGGATTTACTATCAGTACTGAGGCTTGTACAGATTATTACGATCAGAAAGAGTCTATTTCTCAGGAGATCCAGGATCAGATCATGGAGAATCTTGCTTGGCTTGAAGAGTATAACGGAAAGAAATTCGGAGATCCTTCAGATCCCCTTTTGGTTTCGGTTCGTTCAGGTGCTCGTGCATCAATGCCCGGTATGATGGACACGATCCTCAACCTTGGTCTTAATGATGTGGCTGTAGATGGATTCGCAGCAAAGACAGGTAATCCTCGTTTTGCTTATGATTCTTATCGTCGTTTCATCCAGATGTATTCAGACGTAGTTATGGAAGTTCCCAAGAGCTACTTTGAGAAGATCATCGATGAAGTTAAGGCAAAGAAGGGCATCAAGTTCGATACAGAGATGGATGTTGATGACCTTAAGGAACTTGTTCAGAGATTCAAAGATACATATAAAGAAGCTATGGACGGAGCTGATTTCCCTCAGGATGCCAAAGAGCAGCTTATGGGAGCAGTTAAGGCCGTATTCCGTTCATGGAATAATCCTCGTGCTATCGTTTACCGTCGTATGAATGACATTCCCGGAAGCTGGGGAACTGCTGTTAACGTACAGACAATGGTATTTGGTAACAAGGGTGAGACATCAGGTACAGGTGTTGCATTTACACGTAACCCCTCTACTGGAGAGAAGGGTATCTTCGGTGAGTACCTCCTCAACGCACAGGGCGAGGACGTTGTTGCCGGTGTTCGTACACCTCAGCCTATTTCTACACTTGAGCAGGCTATGCCCGAGGTTTATAAAGAATTCATGGATATAGCTCATAAGCTTGAGAATCACTTCCATGATATGCAGGATATGGAGTTTACCATTGAGGAGAAGAAGCTTTACTTCCTTCAGACACGTAATGGTAAGCGTACAGCTCCCGCAGCTATAAAGATTGCCTGCGATCTTGTTGATGAAGGACAGATCTCAGAAGAAGAAGCAGTTCTTCGTATTGAGGCTAAGTCACTTGATCAGCTCCTTCATCCTACTTTTGACGCTGATGCGCTTAAGGCAGGAGAGGTTATCGGAGAGGCACTTCCCGCTTCACCCGGAGCTGCTGCAGGTAAGGTTGTATTCAACGCTGAGGATGCTAAAGAAGCAGGTGTTGGCGGTAAGGGTGAGAGAGTTATCCTTGTTCGTCTTGAGACATCACCCGAGGATATTGAGGGTATGCATGCTGCACAGGGTATCCTTACAGTTCGCGGTGGTATGACATCACACGCAGCCGTTGTTGCACGTGGTATGGGAACATGCTGTGTATCCGGATGCGGAGATATTGAAATAGATGAAGAAGCTAAGGTATTCAAGCTTGGCGGATATGAGTTCCACGAGGGAGATTACATCTCACTTGACGGTACTACAGGAAAGATCTACAAAGGCGATATCAAGACCAACGAAGCTGAGATCGGCGGAGACTTTGGTCGTGTTATGGGATGGGCTGATAAGTATCGTACTCTTAAGGTACGTACCAATGCAGATACACCCGCAGATGCTAAGAAGGCTCGCGAGCTTGGAGCAGAAGGTATCGGACTTTGCCGTACAGAGCACATGTTCTTTGAAGAGGATCGTATCGCTGCATTCCGTGAGATGATCTGCTCAGATACAGTAGAAGAGCGTGAGGCTGCTCTTGATAAGATCCTTCCTTATCAGCAGGGAGACTTCGAAGGACTCTTCGAGGCACTTGAGGGTAACCCCGTTACCATCCGTTTCCTTGATCCTCCTCTTCATGAGTTCGTTCCTACAGAGGAAGCTGATATTGAGAAACTTGCTAAGGCTCAGGGCAAGAGCGTAGCAGAGATTAAGACTATCATCGATGGTCTTAAGGAGTTCAACCCTATGATGGGACATCGTGGACTTCGTCTTGCTGTTACATATCCTGAGATCGCTAAGATGCAGACAAAGGCTGTTATCCGTGCAGCTATTAACGTAGCTAAGAAGCATAGTGACTGGAATGTTGTTCCCGAGATCATGATCCCGCTTTCATCAGATTCCAAGGAGCTTGAGTTCGTAGTTGATATCGTTAAAGAAGTTGCTGATGCTGAGATCAAGGAAGCAGGCGCTAACCTTAAATATGAAGTTGGTACAATGATCGAGATCCCTCGTGCTGCTCTTACAGCTGATGAGATCGCTAAGAAGGCTGAGTTCTTCTGCTTCGGTACCAATGACCTTACACAGATGACATTCGGCTTCTCACGTGATGATGCTGGTAAGTTCCTTGACAGCTACTATCAGAATAAGATCTTCGAGTCTGATCCTTTCGCAAAGCTTGATCAGGACGGAGTTGGAAGACTTATGAAGACAGCTGCTATCCTTGGAAAGCGTACACGTCCCGAGCTTCATATGGGTATCTGCGGTGAGCACGGTGGAGATCCCTCTTCAATCGAGTTCTGCCACAAGATCGGCCTTGATTATGTTTCATGCTCACCTTTCCGTGTACCTATCGCTCGTCTTGCTGCTGCTCAGGCTGCAATCAATTCAAAGAACGATGGATTCAATATTGATCTTGAGAAGATCGCTGAGGACGTTAAGTCTAAAGTTGGTAAGGTAGGCCTTGAGGCTGCAAAGAAGATCAATGATTTCACAAATGATATCATTGCAAAGCATGATAATAAGTAATTCATTTAATATTTGATCATACGTAAACCCCGCGACAAAAAAGTCGCGGGGTTTTTTGGTGGGAGGATTGGAAAATCATTGCCCCGAGGGAGAGGAGTCAGGCGAAAAGGGAGTCCCTGGGCAAAGAGAAAAGGGGGAAGAGAGAAAATCATTGCCCCGAGGGAGAGGAGTCAGGCGAAAAGGGAGTCCCTGGGCGAAGAGAAAAGCGGAAAGAGAGAAAATCATTGCCCCGAGGATGACGCATAATAAAATGTAGCACTAAAAAACTGTAAAGACTTCAAAGTAGATTTCAAGCCGGACTTGAACCGGCGGTCTCCGCTTCGCTCCGGTCGGCGCAAAGCGAACGTCCACTGGACGTTCTGCGGTCTCCGCTCCGCTCCGGTCGGCGCAAAGCGAACGTCCACTGGACGTTCTGCGGTCTCCGCTTCGCTCCGGTCGTTCCAGAGCCGACGTCCACCGGACGTCGTGGAACCTTCATTCGAGTGGGGCACACGTATAAACTGAGTCGGTAGAGTTCAGGTAGAATTTTATAACAATAGACCCGGGATAAACCCGGGTCTTTTGTTATAAGCTCCAAGCCGGACTTGAACCGGCGACCCCTTCATTACGAGTGAAGTGCTCTACCAACTGAGCTATTGAAGCAACGCTAATATTATACATATTATAGGGAGGATTTGCAAGAGAAATAAATAGAATTATGGGAGGATAGTAGTTGCGGCAAAAGGGATTTTATAATATAATGTTGATGAAATTATGAAGTTGTTTTAATAAGGGGGTGCAAAATGAGTAAATTTGTGGTTTGCGGGATCACACAGTTGGAGACTATTGTAAAGGTGCCGAAGATTCCTGTAGAGTATGCTAAATTTACCGCCTCAAAAGATTACATATATACAGCTGCCGGCGGAGATGCGTTTAATATTTCTTTGGCACTTACGTCATTGGGGGATGAGGTTGACTTTATGTCGGTTGTTGGTAAGGGACAGAATCTGGGTATTTTCAATCCTCCGGATCGTACGATCACTCTTTCGACCGATCATATTCTTCCGATCCTGAAAGAGACACCGATGGAGGTTATGTTCTTTGATGGGGAAAGACGTGAACAGAAATTTGAGGATTTGAAGGATATCCGTGACGCACAGTACGATATTTCTTTGGTTGAAAAGGCCATTCCCGAATCGGACATGGTATTTCTTTCAAATGTTAACTATTGTCGTCCGTTTATTAAGATAGCGCTTGATAATAATAAGCCTCTTGCTGTCAGGATACACAGTTTCCACAGAGAAAAAGAAAAATATAATGAGGATTACCTTAAGGCTGCAAGTATCCTGTATTTTTCAGACAGTAATATTGAGGATGATCCTTATGATTTTGTTAATGAGATGGCAGAGAAGTATGATCCTATGATCATTCTTATCGGACAGGGCGCAGGCGGTGTGCTTTTATATGACAAGGAAAAGGATATCAAGATTCATTATGATCCGGTAAAGGCCGGTACTGTTTTGAATGCAGCAGGCGCCGGAAATGCACTTTTCGCTTGTTTCCTTCACTATTATCAGAAGAATGGTGATTCAAAAGAAGCGATTCATAAGGCACTTATGTTTACAGCCAATAAGATAGGTTATATTGGAACCAGTAATGGATTTATGACGGAAGATCAGCTCGAGCAGTGGGAGAGACTGATATTTGACCCGAGAGATACCAGACGGTTCAGAACAATGTAGGAGGATTTATGTCTAAAATAGATAAATGGAACGGCATGATACCGCTTCCCGTGGTTGCGCTGGGGATTTATCTGGTTATCCTTGCAGTAGGGATAGTTCTTAGTATTTTTGTGTTTAAGACGAATATCGTTTCCGTAGGAGTTTTTATCGTACTTGAGACACTGCTTGCGGCTCTTCTCGGAAGGGTTCCGAGCTGGTTGCACGCATGTATATTCGTGGCTCAGATCTCTTTGGGAATGATGTATGATCAGTTACCGATGATGATTACCATGGCAGTACTTTATCTTGCTGCAGTGGTGCTCCTTAGTGTTTGGAGGATAGATTTTGGCAGAATATAAATCAGAACCGGAGGGCAAAGTGCCCTCCGTTCTTTTGCATAGCTGTTGTGCGCCGTGCAGTTCGTACTGTATAGAGACTCTTTCAGAGGAATACGAGGTGACGGTATTTTATTATAATCCCAATATATATCCCGATGAGGAATATTTTATGAGGGTTAAGGAACAGGAGCGTTTTATTAAAGAGTTCCCTACCAAATACCCGGTCAGATTTATTGAGGGAGATTTTGAGAAAGAAAGGTTTTACAGCGAAGTGGCTGCGGGTCTTGAGGATGAGCCTGAAAGAGGAAAGCGATGTGAGAAATGCTTTTATCTGAGGCTGTATGAGACGGCAAAGAGAGCTTCCCTTGAGGGGATAGAGTATTTTGCAACAACGCTTACGATTTCACCGCAAAAAGATATAGATCTTATTAATTCTGTAGGAGAAAAGGCTGCGGAAGATTTTCCGGTAAAATATATGCCAACGGCTTTTAGGAAAAAGAACGGGTATCTAAGATCTTGTGAGATAAGCAAAGAATACGAAATGTACAGGCAGGATTACTGCGGATGCGTGTATTCGAAGCAGGAAAGAGAAAGACAAAAGGAGGACAGATAGATGGCTCAGTTATGGGGTGGAAGATTTACAAAGAAGACAGCTGATGAGGTTTACGATTTTAATGCTTCCATTGGATTTGATAAAAGACTTTTGAGTGAGGATATAGGTGGAAGTCGTGCTCATGTTCGCATGCTTGCAAAACAGGGAATAATAAAAGAGGATGAAAGGGATGCGATACTTGGTGGGCTTGATGGCATTGAAGAGGATGTAAAAAACGGGAAACTCGCCATAACAAAAGAGTATGAAGATGTCCATAGTTTTGTAGAAGCCAATCTTATTGACAGGATAGGTGATGCAGGGAAGAAATTGCATACCGGAAGATCAAGAAATGACCAGGTGGCTCTTGATATGAGGCTTTACGTTCGTAATCGGACGGAAGATACCAGGGCGTTGATCGGTGAGCTGCTTGCTACCCTTCAAAAGCAGATGGAAGAAAATATCGATACGATAATGCCGGGATTTACCCATCTTCAAAAGGCTCAGCCTATAACGCTTGCTCATCATTTGGGAGCTTATTTTGAGATGTTCAGAAGAGATGCGGAGAGACTTTCCGATATCAGGGAAAGGATGAATTACTGTCCTCTCGGAAGCGGAGCTCTTGCAGGTACAACTTACCCTCTTGACAGAGAGTTTACGGCAAAAGAACTGGGATTTAAAGCACCAACACGTAATTCGATGGATGGTGTAAGTGACAGGGATTATCTTATTGAGTATCTTTCGGCTCTTTCCATAATCATGATGCATTTGTCGCGTTTTTCCGAAGAGATAATAATCTGGAATTCCAATGAATATCGTTTTGTTAATATAGATGATGCATATTCTACTGGAAGCTCTATAATGCCACAAAAGAAAAATCCCGATATTGCCGAACTTGTCAGGGGAAAAACAGGAAGGGTATACGGAGCGCTTATCTCGCTTCTTACCACAATGAAGGGTCTGCCTCTTGCTTACAATAAGGATATGCAGGAGGATAAGGAGTTACCTTTCGATGCTATGGATACTGCGGATGATTGTCTTCATCTTTTTAACGGAATGCTTTCCACAATGACATATAATAAAAAGACTATGGAGGCTTCCTGCGCGGGTGGTTTTGCCAATGCTACGGATCTTGCGGATTATCTTGTGGGAAAAGGGATTCCTTTCAGAGATGCCCACAGCATAGTGGGAAGTGTGGTAATTGCATGTGAAAAAGATCAAATAGCAATAGATGAACTTTCGCTTGCACAGTTAAGAGAGTTTTCACCGCTGATCGATGAGGATGTTTTTACTGCCATAGATCTTTGGAATTGTGTTGATAAACGACTGACTGACGGAGCGCCCGGAAGGGCAGCAATGGAGAAAGAAATTGCTGCGGGAAAAGCCTTTTTAGAGGAATTTTAATATGGAAAATGATGCCAAGTATCAGGTCATTACAGACTGGCTTCAAAGTCAGATAGATAACAAGGTATATAACTCAGGAGACAGGATCCCATCCGAAAATGAACTTTGCAAACAGTTTTCAATGTCAAGATCCACGGTAAGACGTGCGATATTTGAACTTGAAAAAGAAGGAATAGTAACTAAAGTCAAAGGCAGTGGAACCTATGTCGGAGCAACAAGTCATGTGCTAAGGGATAAACAATACCAGAGGATTGCGGTTATCTCCACATATATTGACAGCTATATTTTCCCGCATATCTTAAAAGGAATCGAAAAGGTTCTTTCCAATTTTGGGTATCAGATGCAGCTGTCGGTTACCAATGACAGGGTTGCAGATGAGGAACGTATTTTAAAAGACATAATAAGCGTGGATCATTATGATGGAATAATAGTTGAGCCGACGACAAGTTCACTGCCTTCACCGAATCTTGATCTGTACAGAGAGATTTTTAGTAAACATATCCCGGTCATATTTTTTAACGCTAATTACAAAGATCTTTATATAGATACACCTTCAGGCCCCAGTATTCCGCCTTGTGTAAGACTTGATGATGAGGATGCGGGAGAGAAGGCAACCAATTATCTTATAAATAAAGGTCACAGAAAGATAGCAGGGATATTCAGACTGGATGACGGTCAGGGTCAGCTTAGATATGCCGGATATATAAAGGCTCTTAAAGCTGCGGACATTACGCTTTTGCCACAGCTTTGTGTATGGCTGGATACTTATTCGATAAGGCATCTCGGGGAGATGAAAGATTATCTCTTTTCAAGGCTCAGTGATGCAAGTGCTATATTTTGCTATAATGATGAGGTTGCGGACTCTGTTATATCCATGGCTCTTGAAATGGGCATAAGGATACCGGAGGATATTTCCATAATCAGTATTGATGATTCGGAACTTGCTCAAAGATGTGAAGTTCCATTTACCTCGGTTTCGCATCCCAAAAAGGAGCTGGGAGAAAGGGTTGCAGGTAATCTGCTTTCAATGAGAGAAGGAGCTTTTTTTGATGCATCTTACTTATATAAGGGGGAGATAATAGAGCGCGATTCAGTTGTATTACATAAAGAATGATAATTGCAGGGGGATTGGATTATCGGATTTTACAAGTTAGTATGCCTAACTTTACAATAATTTTTAAATATGTTAAAGTGTAGGTTGGAGGAAAATAAAATGAAGATAATAAGAAAAAGGTTAGTCAGCCTTATACTTGCGATCCTTCTTGCGATACCAATGACGTTTTTATGCGATATGGATGTGCTGGCGACAGATGTTATTTCAGAAGAAGAGAAGATGAGTGACGGATATGCTTCCGCAAATAAGGAGTATTCCTGCTCGGATTCTTTTAAAGTTGCCAATAATAATACACTTGTTAAGGTTGCCATAAGTACAACTTATGAAGTGAAGGGCTCGGTAAGTATTGCATACAAGGAAGCAGAAGATAATCCCTATCTTCTCAAGTTTGAAACAAAAAGCGGTAATGTTTTTGATGCCGAGGGTGAGGGTAAACCTCTTATCTACTGCGTTAAAACAATAGTGCTTGATAAAGGCGAATACACAATTAATATCCAGTTTGACCAGACAACATCATATAATCTTTACATGGTCAGATGTGCAGGGATTTCAGAAAAGAAGCTTGAAGTTGTTGAAGGATTTACATCACAGTTTGAGGTTACGGATTCCATAGCTGCAAAGATAGAGTGGCGAAGCAACAACAAGATCATAGCAGATGTCGATGAGAACGGTGTTGTTACAGGTAAGTACCCCGGGACTACAGATATAGTTCTTACCGGAAGGACCGAAGGCGGGGCAGAACTGTTTAGTTACACATGTAAGATAAAAGTGATCAGCAATGTATTTAAAGCATCCAAACTTACCGTTTCGGATATTAAGGATACCGGTAATGATATAGGGGCGGACGTATACAATATGTACTACAACAAGAAGGGACATCTTGTTATGAAGCTGGCTATAGCCAATGCAAGCAAGAAGCTCGTTAAGCGGATCACCAATGTGAAATTTAAAGCCAGGGATAACGCGGGTAAAGTGATCGGAATATACAAGATAAAGAGTATGGATATTAAGGTACCCAGCGGAAAATCAAAGACATTTACTATAAAGATCAAAAAGAAAGATTTAAAGATCAAAAAAGCCAACCTTGTGGGCGGTTCAATGACAGGCAGCCAGTTTACTGCCGTTACCGTCTAAAAGGGTAGCCTTTCGATAATAAAAACAACTATACAGGCTCCTGCCGCAACTATCGGCAGGGGCTGTTTTTTTATGCCGAGGATAACTGCAACGACAAAACCACATACAGCGCTTATTATCTGGTCCGTGGAGAAAAAAATAGCCGGGATCGTCATTGCCGTAAGACAGGCATATGGAACATAGTATAAAAAGCTTTTTATGAATTTGTTTTCAAGGCGGCTTCTAACAAGTACTATAGGCAAAACCCTTATAAGATATGTTGTTAAAGCCATGATAAGGATGTATACGTAGAGCATGTCATGCCTTTCCTTCTTCTTCATCTACCGGGAAAAGCAGAGCTCCTATTGTAGATGCGAGAATAGTGCAGATAATGATAACAAAACCACCGGACACCCGGTTAAGCAGGGGTAAAAACTTAAACATCAAGGAACATACAGCAGCTATTACGGATACAACAGCCACCCATTTATTCTCCGTAGCCGGAGGAAGAATAATGGCTATAAACATACCGTAAAGAGCAATTCCGAGAGCAGATTGGACTGAGGCAGGCAGGAGGTTTCTGAAAAAAGCACCCGCAAGTGAGCCAAGAGTCCAGCTTATGGCAGATGGGAGTATCAGTCCGACCATGTATTTAAAATTTACGGGGTATTTCTTACTGACTGCTACCGCGAAGTTTTCATCTGTTATACCGTAGGCCATAACAAATCTCTGCCAAAGCTTAACGTCTGTGCTAAGATGCTGAGATAAAGACAGACTCATAAGGCCGTAACGCAGATTGATGATAAATTGTGTCAAAAACATTTCGATATATGCGGCTCCGGCACTGATAAGAGTGATACCGGCAAACTGGCCGGCGCTTGTTAAATTTGTAAGTGAGATGATTCCGCATATAAGAGGATCTATTCCCATGCCGGCAGCCATTATCCCGAAGGTGAAGCTGACGGAAAAATAACCGACGGCTATTGGAATGGAATCCTTTGCGCCATCACTGAATTTATATGTCATTTTTCTGATTTCCTTTTTGTTTTAACAGGATGTCTGTTTCCGAATGAAAAAGGCGACTGTTTGTTTTTTTTTCTTATAGCTTAGCCCGAAAACTTGACTGATTTAAGCATATAGTCAGATAATTTGTGAAAGTCATAAAGTTTTCGAATTTGGAAACGGACAGACCAGCATTAAACATTATAGAAATCAGGGCGGTAATTGTCAAATTAAAGGTGGAAATCAAAAAAAATATAGGATATAATTGTATTTGTATAAGACAATGATGAATTTATTGCATTTTTGACTTGAAGGGAAACAGGGGTTGACAGGAGGGGTAATGGAGAACGTATTAAATAAAGAACAGACCGATATGCTGGGGGAGATTGGCAATATTACCATGGGTAATTCAGCTACCACATTGTCGATGATGCTCAATCAAAGAGTCGATATTACAACACCCAGAGTAGAGATTATAAGTCGCAGTCAGGCACTTGATGATTACGAAAAGACCTGTATATTTGTTCAGATACATTATGTTGTGGGACTTACCGGTAACAATGTATTTATTCTCAAGGAACAGGATGTCTTATGTATGACAGACCTTATGATGGGAGGAGCAGGTAATAAAGAGGGTGAAGTTACTGATCTGCATCTTTCTGCGGCATCTGAAGCCATGAACCAGATGATGGGGGCTGCAGCTACATCCATGGCGACGATGATGGAAACGGCAGTGGATATATCTCCGCCTGAGGTTAACCGTATCGATGTTGAGAGCGTTAAGATGTTTGAGAAGATGTTCGAATCCAACGACCAGAAGTTTGTAAAGATTTCATTCCGTATTGAGATAGGAGATCTTATTGATTCCGTTATGGTTCAGCTTTACCCGATAGATTTTGCAGTAGAGATGTGTAAAAAGTTTAGGGCTAGCAAAGATAAAATATAAATAATTTCATATAAAATTATAAGGGCTGTCGCTCGGATGATATATCATCTGAAGCGGCAGCCTTTGTTTTATTTGTATCCGTAAGCTGTTGTTTCCACTTTGTAGTGGTCGTATGTAGCCTGACTTGAAAGATATGATTTTGAAACAGTTGTGTCGGTTGCACCACCCTTAAGGTATGCGGATCTTTTTGTAAAGTAAATAAGTGTGTCACTTGAATCATAAATGAATATATAATTAACTACGTTTGCGGAAATATTTTTATTTTTGTTCTTGCTTGTTAATGTAACGTCAAGTTCTGTTGATGATCCGCTGGCTATGGGATCTCCGCTGTGTTTTACATTTACCTGTTTTGTAAGGTCAACAGATTTTTTGTTAAGGTTTCTGTCTACAGCTACAGCTTCGGCATAACTTTGATTAAGATCGACCTCAAGATTTCTGTCATAAATAATCTCTGTATATCCGCTCTTTTTCATAGCAACACTGTAAATTTTTGTGCTGTCTTCATTTAATACTGTTCCCGAGCTGTCTTTTAAAGTATATCTGACTTCTACTGTATCAAAAGCCTGTGTACTTTTGTTTGCAGCCTTAAGAAGGATGCTTTTTGAACTTCCGTTTGTGATATAGGACATGGAACAGTTGAACTGTTTTGATGTGTCTTTTACGGTAATGACATATTTGGAGGTCTTATTAGCTGTTTTTACGGTAACAGTAGCTTTACCTGCCTTTTTGGCGATGATATTTGCGTGTTTTTTGTTTTGAGAATCACGTTTTACAGATACAACATTCTTCTTGGAAGATGAGCATGATTTTACATCATAATAATCAGTAACGTAAACAGCTTCACCTGTGTAGAGTGTAAGCTTTTTTGCTGAAGCAGCATGAGATGTGATCGCCGCAGTGGGAACAAATCCGAACATAAGTGTGATAGCGGTAATCAGACATAATAGTTTTTTAAGTGTTTTTTTCATAATAGTAACTCCTTTGATTTTATTTCGAATGAAATTATAAGGGTTTGATAAAAATGTGTCAATTAAAGTA
>JAILKW010000037.1 GCA_024693455.1 Lachnospiraceae bacterium | reverse complement strand
GCATCCAGACATGCCATATTAATGACTGCACTTTCTTTTATCTTTTTTATCTGCTCGGGCGTCTTAATAAGCTTTCTGGAAGGAACAATATGTCCTTCTCTTGCAAGGGACTCAAGCCTTCTGTCAAAAGCTTCGTGACATTGTTTATATTTTCTGTTGCTTCCACACCAACATGGATCATTTCTGCCTATCTTCATCTTCTTTTTCCTCGCTTTTTAAAAATGGTGTATAACTTACTTTATCATGTATGAGTGTAATATCGCCTAAAACGATATGATCCCATATATCCTCGATTATTTTGACATCATGCTTACTTTTGATGTTTTCCAAAAATTCCTTTGCCGCCCAATTGTACTGCGAAAAACCAACCCCGTCAGCCTCAGCCGCTTCCCTTTGTGCTTTTTCCGCAAGTGCGATCCTGTCAATCGCGATATCCAGGGCTTCGCTGTGGCCTGAAACTATTTCCCGTTGTTCAGGATACAGATCCGACCAGAAATCAGATCTGGTATCTTCTCTGTTTTGTCTTTCTTCTGTAGTCAGAACCGTATTATTTTCCCTTGCCATCTTAAAAAAAATACGATCATGGATCGCCATCCCAATAACAACATCTTTAGCCTCTTCTTTTATAAAAGAACCATTCGTGTGGATATTCCAATAATCTCTTGAATTCTCAGGATTGTATATCCTCGCATCATGTTCAACCTTATTTTCCTGATAAGTGACATAGAAAAGGAGCTCCTCTAAAGTGAGCTCCTCATTATCAATTACCGCCACAACATCATTAAGATGCGCCATATAGTCTAACTTTGTATGATTCTTGATCCCGACTCTCATAGAGTATCCCATGATAACCACACAAAACACGACGGTTGCAATACTTCTAATAAGACGCCAATTCATTATATAACTCTACGTATGGCAAGTATCTCACGACATGTAACAGACCTGGAGCAGGTTATTCCGGCTCTGCTGCTCTGAGCCTCGACTATAACTCCTCCGCCGGCATATATCGCAACGTGTCCACTGTAGCATACAATATCACCGGGCTGCATATTTTCATAACTTACAGCGCTGCCTACACTTCTCAAAAGCGCCGACTGTCTGCTTCCTGAAAGATCTATTCCGAAATGTCTGTATATCTGAACTACAAATCCTGAACAATCGCATCCGCTGGTCAATGAATCTCCGCCCCATCTGTAAGGATTCCCCACAAACTGTCTTGCATATGCAACTACCGAGCTGCCACTGATACCGGTTACAGGACCGGGATCTCCTCCGCCTGAAGGTACCGAGGACTCACTTCCGCTGTCTCCGGAAGACGAACCGGAGCTGTCTCCCGAGCTTGCTGCCTGTTGAGCTGCCTGTTGCTGTCTTGCAGCCTCTTCTGCCGCTCTTCTTGCCGCTTCCTGCCTTTCTCTTACCGCTCTGGCATTGGCCTCCGCTCTTTCTCTGGCGCGCCTTGCAGCCTCTTCCGCTGCCCTTCTTGCCGCTTCTTCCTTTGCTTCCTGGATCTTACTTCCAAGGTCTGCCACCTGACCCTCTTTTGAATTGATAAGGGTGTCAAGGTCAGACTTTTTAGCTGAAAGAGTTGCCTGTTCATTTTCAAGCTCAACCTGCTGTTTCTCCAGGTCAGCTTCCATTGCTTTTATTTCTTCCTTGGTAGCTTCATAAGCCGCCAATCTGTCTCTGTCATACTGATATACGGAATTCACATAACTGATCCTGTTGATAAAATCCGTAAAGCTGCCCGACTCAAGAAGAAGTGTGAAAAGATCCTGATTGGTATCATTTTCATAAAAATACCGGATCCTCTCCTTCATCGCAGCATACTGCTCACGCTCAGCTTTCTTAGCTTCTTTCAGTTCATCCTTTGTCGCTTCGATGTCTTCCTGATTGCTGGCTATCTCTGCTTCAAGTTCAGTGATATCAGTCAGGAGATCGACAAGTTTTGACCGAAGTGAATTGACCTCTGTTTGGAGTTCCTGTTTTTCCCTTTCCATCTCCTTGATACTTTTTTTCGCGTCTACCGAAACAGTACCTGAAAACAAAACTATCGATGCCAACGCAAGTGCCGATGTTCTCTTTAGGAATGATTTGAAATGCATTTAAATACCTCCCAAAAAACGCCAAAAATTCCTATATATTATATATTATTTCATATATAAAGTAAAGCCCGGCTTATGATTTAAGCCGGGCTTTTCTTTAACAAAGTTTCATACGAATCTCTTTTGTGATAACATCTGTATAACTGAAGGACAGCAACTGTGCAGGTCTGTCTTCCTGATCATCGTCTACAAGGATTGTAAACACGCTGGGATATGCTTCCTGAATGATCCCTTTCTGAATATCAACCTTGTTACGTCCGCGATCCAATTGGATCATAACCTCACTTCCACACTGTTCACGTATGGATGCACGCACCTTATTATACTCTTCTTGTTCCATTTATACAGCACCTCCAAAAAAACACTTTAAACATTATACCACTTTTCCGATATTTGTCAAAATCCTAATACAATTTCATTGATTTTTATCATAATTCTTTTATAATTGAAATATGGAAATATTGATAAAACTGTTATTATAGTTTACCTCCATCAAAGACTGTTTTCCCCGGTTCATTACGTGACCTGTCAAAAAAATTTCAGTCTTTTTATATCAACATTTCCAAAATCGTAATCGAAAAGGAGTCTTTATGATTAGATTAATTCTGGTCGTGGTATATTTATTTTTGTTTCTGGTGTTCTCAATACCGGTACTTATCGCCGATACGATAATAAAACATTTCAACCCTGTAGCAGCCGACAGATTATCGCTTGCCGTGGTCCAATGGGTGTTCCGTTGTATCAAATTTCTATCCGGCACCGAAGCAAAGGTAATCGGAGAAGAAAACGTTCCGACAGATACACCGGTACTTTATATAGCAAATCATCAAAGCTTTTTTGATGTCGTTCTCACATATGCCAGGGTTCCGAATCTTACGGGATATATAGCCAAAAAATCAATTTATAAAGTTCCCATATTTGGGTTTTGGATGAAGAAAGTTTATTGTTTAAGCCTGGATAGAGCCGATGTCAAACAGGGATTGAAAGTTATACTTACAGCTATCGATCAAGTTAAGCACGGTATCTCAATATTTATCTTTCCCGAAGGAACACGTACAAAAGACGGTTCCCTCGGACAATTTCATTCAGGAAGCTTTAAGGTTGCCACAAAAACCGGTTGTCCCATTGTTCCTGTCGCAATAAAAGGAACATCTGCGGTTTTTGAAGATCATTTTCCATTCGTAAGAAAAGCCACCGCAACGATCATTTACGGTAAACCCATTTATCCGGACTCTCTTGATGAGGAGGATAAAAAACATATAGCGCAATATACAAGAAACATTATTCTTAATATGCTTGAAGAACCGGAACAGATCGAAACCACTGACTAAACCATAAGCGCTCCCGCCGGTTCATTAAGGAATTCTTCAAAGGTTTTCGTGAGCCTGCATGTTTTTGACAAAAAACCATACAGTATATTGGCTTCAAATATTTTTTGAACATACAGAGCATGATCTTCAAGATCTTTAATTAAAAATAGCTGCACCCGTATGATTTCCAGTAGCAGGTAGATCCCTCCGCATTCAGTGCAATGATCTATCGCCGCATCAAGCATAGCGCGTGCAGCTATATAATTTTTTTTGTAAATTAAACACCACGCATAATTCACTTTTATCATCGAAGAATACTTTAGATATTCAAATCCCCTTACTCCTTCTTTTGACGTTTTCCAAACAATCTCATTAAACAGATCATTGGATTTTTCGTATTCCCCATCCCACATAAGTTGCAATGCATAAGCGTTAAAAAGCAAAATTTCTATCTTGGAAAGGCTGGATTTTTTTATCCTGTTCCCAAATTCATAATCGGGGATCGTCAGGTGTATCAATGACAGCCAGTCTTCATGATCAAATATCCATCCCGTTCCGTCCATAGCAAGAATAAGTCTTTCCGAAAGCATTATAAACTGCCTGTTTTCTTTTTCATTGTTTCGAACTATATAACGTTTATCAGTTGCTTCAACACTACAGGTTTCCTTATATCTTTCCAGCGCCTTTTCCGCTGCATGCAGCCTCTTCGCCGACAACTTCAACAATACATCGGTTCTTGCCCTGTACCTTTCAAGCGTATCGTTTTTATAGAGATCATTATAATCTATATCGGTAATGTTCATCTTCTGAAGGGCCCAGTAAAACACCTCTTCATTTAAGCTCTCTCCCGCCTCGATCTTTTGTATGAGACTCCTTGAGCAACAGCAATCCTCAGCCAGCTTTTCCTGTGTTATTTTTGCCTCCTCTCTCAACCTTGCAATAAAACGTCCTGCTTCCCTGTTCTTAATAAAAGCCATCATTTTCCTTTCCGGAAGATTTTACATTAAATAACTATCAGGTTTTACATTAAGAATAAGAAAAGGGACGGGAATCATTTCTGATCCTCGTCCCGGATATCTAAAAATACTGAATTCCGATGCAACCTTATGCATCACACAAAGCCTCTTTACAAGGCTTAAAATCACGAGCATCGTTATAACACTTTAACTCAGGAGATCCTGTCTCCCGACCGGTTAAAACTCCGGCTCTATTAAGCCATATGTGTTACCACGACGCTTGTAAACTACGTTAACCTCATCTGTCTGCGCGTTCCTAAATACAAAGAAATCATGTCCCAGCAATTCCATCTGAATGCATGCATCCTCAGGATACATGGGCTTGATCCCAAAACGCTTCGAACGGATGATCTTAACCTCGTTGTCCTCATCATCATACTCGCTCTCGCTGATAAATTCTTCACGGAAAATCTCTCCCGCTTCCTGTTGCTTAGTAATAAGCTTATGTCTGTACTTCTTTAACTGGCGTTCTATAACCTCCTCTACCAGATCAATTGAGACATACATATCGTTACTAACCTGCTCAGATCTGATGATCTGCCCCTTTACAGGGATAGTAACCTCGATTTTCTGACGCTCTTTCTCAACGGACAGTGTCACATTTGCAATCTGATCATCATTGAAAAACTTCTCTAATTTAGAAAGTTTGTCTTCGACTGCAGCCTTAAGACCATCCGTGAGCTCAATGTTTCTACCTGTAATAATTATCTTCATGCAAAAACCCCCTAGCTCAATAAATTTAGCCGCTTGCGACTATGCATATATTATAGCATTACAAAAGTTCTACCGCAACCGTAATCTATGCTACAGCGAGGCTTTTTTACGCATGCTTTCAGGTGAGCAGTCATGCATTTAACCCGGTTATTAAGAGCCTCTGTACTAAAATTCCAAAAGGCAAACATCATGAGGTTCTATCGTTCTGTGAATAACAAGATTTGATGTGGTAACAACCTCTTTTGTCCATATATTTTTAATTCGAACAGGAAGTGATTTGCCTATAACATCAGTCAGATCACAGACAACTGCCCTTACGGAATCCGAAATATTAAAAATTGCAACATAGTATCTGTTTTCTTCTTCATCACGGCAATACCAGACAGCTTCATCTTCTGTTCTGTAAAATTCTTTTGGTCTGAGATTAGGGCTCCTCATTGAAAGTACATCTGTATTTGTAAGCAATGTTTTTGTACCCATATCCAGCGTCGGTAAATGCGCACCTATCATCAGAGGCGAGCCAAACATACACCAGAGCACCATCATTGTACGTATCTCGGAAATAGTAAACCTGCTTTTCCATTTTTTACCAAAGCCTTTTCCAAGATTACCTACGGGAAGCATATCACAATCAGGATAACAGCCTACATCAACATGATCCTTCCACTGTTCACATCTTTCAAACATATTTTTAAGAAGAGGCCACTCATCCCAAAAATCATCAGTGATCCTCCACATATTGGCGTATTTTTCATAAAAATATGAGTACTTAATTAGCGCAGGACCGGGCGACAGAGAAAAAACTATGGGCCGTCCGGTTTTCATTATCGCCTCATGAAGCATTATTATCTCATGTGCTCTGGAAAATGCGTTTTCCTCCGTAGGCGATGTATTGTTTACATTGCAAATATCATCGCACTTAATAAAATCCACTCCCCATGAAGCATACATTGATACAATAGAATCATAATAGGCCTGTCCTTCGGGCGTATCCTTTACTCCGTACATATCCGGATTCCATCTGCATATACTTGAAGGATCCGCAACTTCACTTGCCGGCAAGTCCGAATTCAGAATAGGCAAATGTCTATGTGCCGCCTCCCTGGGAATTCCTCTCATAATATGGATACCGAATTTGAGTCCCATCTCATGAATCTTTTCCGCGAGCGGTCCAAAGCCCGCACCACCGGCTGAAGACGGAAATCTGGTTTCATCCGGAACGAGTCGTCCGAATTCATCCATGCAAACTTCTCCGAACGGAATATATTGATACTCACTACGCCTGCTGCCTGCATCCTTTGCATACCACTGAATATCAACAACAACATATTCGTAGCCATAACGGCTAAGATTTTTTGCCATGTACTCGGCATTTTCAAGAATGTCAGCCTCAGTGACAGTGGTATCATAATAATCATAGCTGTTCCACCCCATAGGCGGCATCTCAGCAAAGGAATTCTTATTCATCTCCCAAATATCCTTTCACATCATTATTCGCAAGATCCCCGATCGTATAATTACCGAGATAATCCTTAATTGTTTTATACAATCCTTCCCACATTTTCACAGTCTTACATTTGTCGTATCTCGGACAATCATTTACAGGCTTTTCCACACAAGGAACCGGAGACAGCTGCCCTTCAGTAATTAAAAGTATTTCGGCCACATTATACTCCTCAGGGGATTTGTTAAGCTTATACCCATCGCTGTTTTCACTCGAATCAACAATGCCTGCCCTGCATAAAACAGAGAGTATAGATTCCAGAAACTTCTCGGATACCTCCTGTCTTTTTGAAATATCCTCAAGTTTTACATAGCCTTCATCGATATGCTCCGAAAGATCTATCATCACCCTTAGCGCATATCGTCCTTTAGTTGAAACTGTCATAAAACCTCCAAATTAGTTATATGCCGTAAAACTCATAGTAATTATCCGTAAATAATGTGTAGGTTTTCAGTATACACCCTATTCTTAAGTTTGACCATATGGAGATTATTATGCATGATCCCTACAATTGTTTCTTTATCTCCTCAAGTAAGCCCTCACAACCTTCCAGAGCATCTACCCATGTACTTTCAAAGTCTCTTGTATACCACGGATCTGCTACTTCTCCGGGTCTGTTGGTATAATCCATCAGCATATGAATCTTATGCTCCGCATCATCGGGCCACATACGCCTCATGTTGTACATATTTTCACTGTCCATACCAAGTATGAAATCATACTTATCATAATCGTCTTTACGCATTCTTCTGGCAGCATGACCTGTGCAGTCAATCCCATGCTCCGCCAGTTTCGCTCTCGCCGGAGGGTAAACCGGATTGCCCAGTTCTTCGCTGCTGGTCGCAGCCGAATCAACGACGATGCTGTCGCTAAGTCCCTCCTTCTCCACTAAATCTTTCATAATGTATTTTGCCATGGCTGATCTGCAAATGTTGCCGTGGCAGATGAATAGTATTTTTATCATAGTTTTAAATTCCTTTGTTTTTCTTGATTTTACAGGCTGAAATTTAGGTGCAGATAAGGTGCTGATCACTTTGTCAGACGCCCCAGAAGCCTATAAATACAGGGTTTTCATGATACTGCTGTGGACTGCCCCAGCAAATGAACAGTACCCTTATCATGTCTCAAAACCTCGTATTTTAAGTTGTTTTCGCACATTAAACATTGGCATAAATTAATGGATTTTAATATAAAATATCCATCAAAAGGTGCAAATCGAGGTGCAAATCCACTTTACTTGCACCTCGGCTTTTTCCAATAAATCAGCCATTTGAAGCATCATCCATATAGTCTGAAAAATCACTTACCATATCAGTATTT
>JAILKW010000032.1 GCA_024693455.1 Lachnospiraceae bacterium | reverse complement strand
TGTTTCTATGATTACAGAACAAACAGAAAAAGTCAGGACTCAGTTACAGATGGTTTCCATTGACGAACTTGTCCCACAGGATCATCTTTTACGAATTATTGATAAAGCCATTGACTGGTCCTTCATTTATGATCTCGTTCGAGATAAATATTCCGCTGACAACGGTCGTCCAAGTATCGACCCTGTTACGCTTATAAAAATCCCATTAATCCAGTATCTATACGGAATAAAAAGCATGCGTCAGACTATCAAAGACATCGAGGTGAATGTCGCATATCGCTGGTTTCTTGGGTTGGATCTGGGAGAGAAGGTCCCTCATTTCACTACATTTGGGAAAAACTATACCAGACGTTTTCAGGGGACGGATCTTTTTGAGCAGATATTTCAGCATATCCTGGAAGAATGCTATCGCTTCAAACTTGTTGATCCGACAGATGTATTCGTTGATGCAACACATGTGAAGGCCCGTGCAAATAATAAGAAGATGCAAAAACGAATAGCAAGGCAAGAGGCTTTGTTCTACGCAGAAATGCTTCGAAAAGATATCAATGCTGATCGTGAGGCTCATGGAAAGAAACCATTAAAGGATAAAGATAATGATCAAAGCCCAGGGGCTGGTGGTGGCGATAAGTTTGAAGATTATACCGATGATGTTCCACTGGATGGTAAGACAATTAAATGTAGTACAACTGATCCGGAAAGTGGATGGTTCAGAAAAGGGGAACACAAACACGTCTTTGCCTATGGGATAGAAACTGCATGTGACAAAAATGGATGGATCCTTGGGTATACAGTAAATCCCGGAAACGAACATGATAGCAGAACCTTCAAAGGGCTCTACGATAAATTGGAAGACATTGGAATGGAACGATGTGTTGTGGATGCAGGATATAAAACACCGGCAATCGCTAAACTACTGTTGGATGATGGAGTAAGACCTATTTTCCCGTATAAGCGACCAATGACAAAAGATGGATTCTTCAAGAAATATGAGTATGTTTATGATGAATACAACGATTGTTATATTTGTCCAAACAACCAAATCTTAAAATACAGTACGACAAACCGGGAAGGCTACCGCGAATACAAAAGCTGCCCTGATGTTTGTGCCGGATGTAAATTTCTTTCGCAGTGTACAGCAAGTAAAAATCACCAAAAACTGATCACTCGACATGTATGGGAAGATTACATGGAAGCATGTGAAGATATCCGACATACAGAAGGCATGAAAGAACTATACTCACACCGGAAAGAAACAATAGAAAGACTCTTTGGAACAGCAAAAGAGAATCATGGATTCAGGTATACGCAAATGTATGGTAAAGCGCGAATGAAAATGAAGGTCGCGCTGACTTATGCTGCGATGAATTTGAAAAAACTGGCAAAGATAAAAAGTGAATGGAGTTTACAGCCTGTATAGGCAAGTAGTATCCCGTTTCTTTAAGAAAAATATCGTGTAGTAACAAAAAATCATAAATTATGCAAAGAAAAAAGCCCTATCAGGATCAGCAATCCCGATGGGCCTTTGTCTTCACTCTGAAGGGATATGCCATTACGGCATATCCCTTCTTTTTTAGAAATATCAACGAAATTAATCCCTGGCACTCTT
This sequence comes from Lachnospiraceae bacterium, assembly GCA_024693455.1. GTDB lineage: Bacteria > Bacillota > Clostridia > Lachnospirales > Lachnospiraceae > Weimeria. The sequence goes on along the minus strand of JAILKW010000032.1, from coordinate 3,537 downwards.
CATTTCTTTTTTATGTTCATACATAGCTTTGTCTGCCCGTCTAAACACGTTTTGCACACCCGTGTCCATTTGGGGGTTATATACCGCGAGCCCAATTGAGGCGGATACAGACTGCCATGGACATACATATTTAGAACTGTCTTCTGGTTTATTTATCGAAGCTCTTGATTTAAACTCTTCAATGAGCTTGTATTTATTTTCAAAATCATCATTCTCAAGGATAATTGCAAATTCATCTCCGCCGATTCTAAACACGGGGGAATGTGCAAATATTTCACAAATAATATGGCAAATGTTCTTTATGGCGATATTTCCCTTTTCATGTCCATAGGTATCGTTTATGCGCTTTAAATAATTAAGGTCTACCACACATATACCAAATTTGGTTTTACCGTCCTTAAGCTGCCATTCCAATCGTGCTACCTCATTATCATATGCAGCTTTATTTCTTACGCCCGTAAGAGCATCTTTTAAAACAAGCTCTCGCATCACTTTTTCTTTTTCTTTTGATGAATCAAGCTCATTTGTTACCTTCATGAGGTTTTTGGCGTATTCGTCTATTTCATATATCATGGACGCTGTTTGGCCTGCAAGAAGTCCGATTTCATCATTATTATTTGCGTGATTACTTATCTTTTGTGCATATACAGTATCTTTTGTATACGTATAATCTTCAATATCTTTAGTAATCTTTTCAAGCGTATCTATGTATTTATTTTTTACGTATATAACAGCGATGATTATTGCAATTACTATAACGGCACATATATTTGCCATTTGTTGTAATGTATTTTTAAGTATCTCCTTATTTACATTTGCAATTTCTATATCTGCGCCTATTATACCAACACATTTATTGTCTATAGTAACGGGAGAGTAGTAGGCATATGTTTTACCAAACTCATTGTCATATGTGTCATAAGAACTTGATGCTATACCTGTGTCGGAAGTCTCCCACATGGCTCTGTGTTCATCTATAGGCTCATTAACTATAAGCCTCATGTTTAGGTAGTCTTCTCCATGAAACGTACTTACATCTCTTATCGCGTCAATGATGTAATACATATTTCTATCGCCGGGTGCTTTTGTTGTGTAATATGTGTATATAAGATTTGATGCCGTTTTTGTTTTTTCAAATGTCAAAAAGTAGTATTCGAGCTTATATGTGACATACGCGGTCTTTACTTTATCATCCAGCTCATCAAATGTCAGATCAAGGCCATATACTTTGCCGGGGTGATATTTTTGAAGAAGCTTTTTATACTTAAGTTCTTCCGGTTGCCATTCCGTAAAGTTCCTTTTGATCATTATCTTTTCAGGATATTCTATAATATAATTTTGTATATTTATAAATTCTTTGCCGTCATCTTCCAGTACATTTTTTAATATTGCGGATATCTTATGGAGTTCTTCTCGGCATTGTTCCTTATATACGTTATTTTGATTTATATAAGTTGCCGCTCCGCTTGCAATAAGTGTAATTATTGTAAAAATTGTAAATAGGGCAATAAATTTATTTGCCAGCCCATTTACAGAATGTTTCCTTTTTTGCATAGGTTTTTACCTTTCTTTTATATCTCAGCAAATTTGACACAACCCCCGCACCAAGCCTCGCAAGCGAGACCTATATATTTTATAATAAATTTGTGAGATTAATTTTGCAAGTTTGTTTTGACTTTATGTAACAAGCATCTTGCCTCGTCTGCGCTTTGCTTAGAGGCGGGTGACAACTTATTTGAGATATATTATACTTACATATAATCATGGGTGAGTTAGCAGATACGTCAACTGACCGGTTTTAAGTCAGTGAGCTTTATAGATTTAAGTTTGAGCAGGGGAAGAAAGCCCAAACGGGCGATATTAAGGTGGTCAATCTGCAAGGAACCTAGCGGGAAATAGGAAGGCAATACGGTCATCTGATGAAAGATGAATTGGTAGAAGTTAATTCATGTACAACTAATCATAACCTTACTGAAAAAACACTAAAAAAATGCCTAAGAAACGATTAATAATCATCTTAGGCATTTTTTGTTGTGTATTTTGGCTCATGTGGTTTTGGCAAACCCACGAAATCTTGCCTAAGAGATGAATAATATTCGTGTTAGGCATTATATATTATTCTTTGGCTCGGGCAGACCACGATAATCTTGCCTAAAAGGCGGATAAAAATCATATTAGGCATTATGTGTTATGCTTTGGCTCCGGCAGACCACGATAATCTTGCCTAAAAGGCAGATAATAATCATGTTAGGCATGAAGTGCTGTAGATTGGTCCAAACAGTCCCCTAAAAGCATGCCTAAAAAACTGATAATATGTAAGTTAGGCATAATTTGTTCTGCATTGATCTAAACGACCTGCAAAAATCATGCCTAAGAAACGTAAAGAAATCAGTTTAGGCATAAAGCTTAGCATATGCACAGAACGGTGAAGAGCAGCGGTATGTGTGAAATATATTTAGCGGTTAAATATTCATTTTTCAGAATAATATCTTTACCAAGCGATTTAACATTCAACAATATTAAAATCTTCCTCTTTGGAGTCTGAGTCACTGCAAATCATATTTCGTACAATGCGGGCTTTTTCTTCAGATAATTCCGTTGCCTCGTCTTTGTTGTCTGTTTCTATATAGGTAAATCTGCCAAGTTGTCTTTTTACAATGAGCCATTTATCCTTTTTCTTTAATCTGTATGTGTTTTCCATGCGGGTATTACCTACTTTATTCCTGTCAGCTATAGGTCATCTGTAAGGCGATGTAAAAAGTCGTTACAGACGTCTACTATATCTGACGGGGCTTTTTCTATGAATTTAGCTCCTCTTTTTGTTAAATCTATAGTGCGTATCTGAAAACATAAAATTATGCCTTGCGTTTTCGTTCTATCGTCTAACTCTACTTCAAGCGGGTATGTTTTTTGTTTTGAAGTGATGGGAAGAATAATATTCAGTCCTCCGGGAAGAGGGACAGAATTTATGACAAGAACCGGTCTATAGTTACCCTGTTCATGTCCTTTTGTGGGATTGAGATTTACATACACGATATCACCTTTGTTAAAAGTCAAAATGTCTCACCTCCAATATCATCACCCCAATCAATTTCTTCCGCTGCGCCGAGATCGGCATCTGTGATTTCTTCAAAAGGTTTTCCATAAAATTCTTCAAACATTTGCGATGTGCTTTGTGCTTGCTTTTTTTTCATAAACATTCCATCGTCTTTTACTTCAAAATCAACCTGATCACCAGCTTTAAGGCCAAGTGTTTCAGCTATTATGGCTGGAACTCTTATACCCAGACTGTTTCCCCATTTTGATACGGCAACATTCATTTTTCACACCTCCTTTATGATATACATTGTATATTATTCAGGCGCGTTTTTCAAGAGATTATAATTTTTCTGTACAGGATTTGTCAAGACTCGCTCGCGAGTCTTGCGCGCCGGATTCGGGTCTGCTTCAGCAGACAAATTCCTGTCCGAATCCGTGCGCATCCTCGCGGAGCGTTTAACTCAGTCGGAGCTTGTACCCCGACTGAGTATAGTTTGT
>JAILKW010000027.1 GCA_024693455.1 Lachnospiraceae bacterium | reverse complement strand
AACGACCGACTATTTATGTTCTTATAAGTTAACACTGTATGTTTCCCGTTAGCCATTACTAACATACAAGTGATAACCGATGTTTGTCAAGTTTAAGTGGCAGGCAATTTATAAGATATGCTTGTAAAGAGCAGGAATTTTGGAGGTGATTTGGTATGAAAGAAAAGAAAAAAAGTGATCTGGCCATACTGCTGGAATATGCAGGCAATTATAAGGGATTGACATTTCTGGGTCTTGCCCTGTCCGGAATAGCCATGGTACTCGGGATGCTTCCTTATATATGCATATGGCTGGTGGCACGGGATCTGATCGCCGTAGCACCGGATTGGACAAAGGCGACCGAAGTCGGTAAATACGGATGGATGGCATTTGGATTTGCGATCGCAGGAATTATAGTGTATTTTGCCGCTCTTATGTGTACGCATTTGGCGGCATTCAGAACTGCGTCAAATATCAGGAAACAGGGTATGGAACATTTGATGAAAGCACCGCTCGGTTTTTTTGATTCCAATGCTTCGGGATTGCTTAGAAATCGTCTTGATGGTGCTGCTTCCGAGACCGAAACCCTTCTGGCACATAATCTCGCAGACATAGTCGGAAGCGCAACTATGTTTATCGGAATGATAGTTCTTATGTTTGTGTTCGATTGGAGAATGGGCGCTGCCTGTCTTTTGGCCGCGGTGATCTCGGTTGTTGCCATGTTTTCCATGATGGGTGGTAAAAACGCGAAATTGATGGGAGAATACCAGGCTGCCCAGGATTATATGAGCAAGGCAGGTACGGAGTATGTTCGCGGAATACCGGTGGTGAAGGTTTTCCAGCAGACGGTATACTCCTTCAAGGCATTTAAAGAAGCCATTGAAGATTACAGCAATAAGGCAGAAAAATATACGGTAGGTGTTTGTCAGATCCCTCAGTCTGTAAACCTTACAGCTACAGAAGGTGCTTTTATTTTTATGATCCCGGTAGTAGTGCTTATAGCTCCGGGAGCGCTTAAATCAGGTGATTTTGCGGGATTTGTAACAAACTTTGCATTCTATGCGGTTTTTTCGGCTATTATTTCCACTGCTCTTGCAAAGATAATGTTTGCGGCAAGCGGTATGATGCTAGCGAGCACGGCTCTTGGAAGAATATCACAGGTCATGAACGCACCTACGCTTGAGATTACCGATGATCCGAAAGAGCCTGGGGATAACAGTATAGAATTTAAGGACGTAAGCTTTACCTATGATGGGGCAGATATACCTGCGATAGATCATGTTTCGTTCAAGGTGGAACCGGGACAGACTGTGGCACTTGTAGGTCCGTCGGGTGGAGGAAAAACAACGGCTGCGAGTCTGATCCCGAGATTTTGGGATGTAACGGAAGGAGCCGTGTGTGTTGGCGGAGTTGATGTGCGCAATACGGATCCTCACGTTTTGATGGACAGGATAGCTTTTGTCTTCCAAAACAACAGGCTGTTTAAGGCGAGTATATTTGAGAATGTTCGGGCTGCAAGACCCGATGCAACAAGAGAAGAAGTGCAAAAGGCTTTGGCTGCAGCTCAGTGCGATGATATTTTAGCAAAACTTCCAAACGGGATGGATACGGTGATAGGAACCGAAGGAACATATCTGTCCGGAGGGGAGCAGCAACGGGTAGCTCTTGCAAGAGCAATTTTAAAAAATGCGCCTATAGTTGTGCTTGATGAGGCTACCGCATTTGCAGATCCTGAAAACGAAGCACTTATCCAGAAAGCTTTTGCTACTCTCACAAAAGGACGTACGGTAATCATGATCGCACACCGTCTTTCGACAGTAGTGGGCGCCGATAAGATCATAGTTTTGGATAATGGTCATGTTGAAGAGGAAGGTTCTCATGACGAGCTCAAAGAAAATAACGGTATGTATTCACGAATGTGGGCGGACTACAATCAGGCTGTGAAATGGCGTATTTCGGCAGAGGAGGGAATGTAAATGTTTGGAAAAGATTTTCAAAGAAAATATGCGCTCACCGATCAGGGAGTAAAAAATACAAAACAGGCAACGCTTTGGACACTCATTGTAAACCTTGTAGTAATGGGAGGAATGGGAATCCTCTATTTGATGATGTCGAAATATATGGATACTTTGACCGTAGGAGCTGTTCTTCCCGGAGCCGGGCTTTTTCTGTTAATTGCTTTGGTATTTGTGGTGCTTTCGTTTATAACTCATCTTCAGCAGTACAGAGCGACATACGGACTTGTGTACGGAGAGGTAAAAGATGTTCGTATTTCACTGGCAGAACGGATGAGAAAGTTGCCGTTGGGATACTTCGGAAAAAGAGATCTTGCAGATCTTACCGAAACGATAATGGGGGATGTGAACCGCCTGGAGCACGTGTGGTCTCACTGTCTCGGATATTTGTACGGATCATATATATCCACAGCAATAGTTGCGATAATGCTGTTTGTGTTTGACTGGAGGCTTGCCATTGCATGCTTATGGGGAGCACCGGTTGCTTTTATACTTTTATTCGGAAGCCGAAAGATAAATAAACGTCATTCCGAGATCACCAAAGAAGCAGGAATACAGGTGTCAGACGGCATTCAGGAAACTCTTGAGAATATTCGCGAGATAAGGGCTACCAATCAGGAAAAGAAGTTTCTAAAAGAGCTTAACGATAAGATAGACTATCATGAAAAGACAATGCGTTCCGGAGAGTTGTCCTGCGGTATATTTGTAAATGCCGCCAGCGTTATCATGAGACTTGGAGTGGCAACCACGATACTTACGGGAACCGGTCTGATATTGTCGGGAAAGATAGATTTCATGGTGCTTTTCATGTTTCTTCTTGTGATCACAAGAATATATGCACCGTTTGATCAGGCACTTGCCCTTATTGCGGAAATGCTAATGTCACAGATTTCAGCATCCAGACTCATGGAGATATATGATACAAAAACGGCCGATGGGGCAGATGAATTCAGTCCGAAAGGTCATGACATTGTATTTGAAAATGTGGGATTTGCATATGACAACGAACAGGTGCTTAAACAGGTAGATTTTACGGCAAAGGAGGGAGAGGTAACTGCTCTTGTGGGACCGTCGGGTTCCGGAAAGAGTACTTTGGCAAGACTGGCTGCAAGACTTTGGGATGTGCCTGAGGGAACGATCAAAGTCGGAGGTGTTGATATAAATACAGTGGACCCGGAAGTGCTTCTCGGTGATTATTCCATGGTGTTCCAGGATGTAGTTTTATTTGATGATACTGTAATGGAAAATATCCGTCTCGGTAAGCATGGGGCTACGGATGAGGAAGTAAAAGCGGCTGCAAAAGCAGCAAATTGTGATGAATTCGTGGAGAAGCTTCCGCAGGGATACGATACACCGATCGGTGAGAACGGAGCAAAACTTTCAGGTGGGGAACGTCAGCGTATATCCATAGCAAGAGCGCTTTTGAAAAATGCGCCTATCGTTCTTTTGGACGAAGCGACAGCTTCTTTGGATGTTGAAAATGAGACCAGGGTACAGGGAGCTATCTCACGACTTCTTTCAGGAAAAACGGTTCTTGTTATCGCACATCGTATGCGTACCGTTGAAGCAGCCGATAAGATCGTGGTTTTGAAAGAGGGAAAGGTTGCAGAGGAAGGAAAGCCCTCCGAACTTATGAAAAAAGATAACGGAATCTTTAAGCATATGGCACAGCTTCAGAGTGACAGCGCCGGATGGAGCATAGCACAGTAGGAGCAAATGTTCCGGGGGCAATTTATGGGTATTTACTTGCTATTCTTTCTTTAGAAGAATAAAATGAGATTATAAATATGTAAAAGTAAAAGAATAAGGTAAATATCCTTTGGATAAGACTAAAGGAAGACCGAAGGAGCACTTTTAATAAGGAGAATTACAATGCTTGATATGGTAAAGAACAGAAAACACGTAATAACGGATAAGCTGCCAATATTTGTTGCCATTATACTTATGTATATAGGAACTTTTGTGCCGAATATTGTTTTAAGCGGTCTGGTAGAAGACGTCTTTAGTTTTGTCAATAAGATTGACCTGATGGAATATGTTAGTCAGACAGGTGATGTACCGGCCGGTTTGATGCCTTCATATTATGTGATCTCTATCATATTCAGCTTTGTTTTTTTATTGATCTTTGAATGGTGGTTTAAACCCGAGTATGACGGGTCGATGCATATCAAGGGAATTAAGGAAGGCATGATCTTTTCGCTTCCTGTGATCATCTTTTGGGTTGTATGGTATGTTATAGAGATAGCCATCGGACAATGTGCAATTTCTTTAAATGGTTTTGGGGATACCATTGTAACGCTTTTGCAGGGATTTCGTGCAGGTGTTGTAGAAGAGGTCGCATATCGTGCCATTGGTCTTGCGATTTTCATCCGATACTTTAAGAAAATGAATAATATCTGGATGCCAACGGTTTTAGCAGGTGTATTATTTGGTTTAACCCATCTGGTAAATATTTTTTCCGATGGTGATCCTTTGGAGGTTATTGTTCAAACAGTGTTTGCTACCTGTTTCGGAGTTATATTCTGTTTGATATTTACCTGTTCGGGAAATATATGGGCTCCGGTGATCGTTCATTCTTTGTATGATGCATCGACTTTCGGTATAAAGAATTTAGGAGAAGGTGGTTCGTGGACTAATGTAGTTGATGTGGCAGGTATGTTTGTTTTAATGATCGTTCTTTTTGTAGTGTTTATGAAACGCAAAGAGAGTGTATTAGAACTTTGGAACACCAAGTGGAAATAAATCTACGCCGATGGGACAGGAATTATGTGAATGATTTAAACGAATATTTGTAGAAGGGGGAGAAAATGCATACAGAAAAGAATAACTCTGTAGGTGTAGTTGAAAAAAAAGAAATATCAAAGGATATTCCGGATTCCAAAAATGAAATACAGGTATTGGAAAAGGCTGAGAAAAAAGAAGAGGGCATTTCGGATGTTAAAAATCTGCTTAGGGTTGTAAGATATCCTGCGAGTGTAGGTCCCGGAGTTGTAGAAAAGCATTCCATTAAAGCGTGGGGGCCGGCCATTGGCCTGCAGGCACTGATACAGGGATTCTTTGTTTTATGTTTATATCATAGCATGAACCAGAGAATCTTAAGTGCTTTGGTTGACCTGGGACATTCGGTTTCAAAGGGTCTAGTAAATATGTCCGAGGAAATGATTGATTTTATAGAGAAAACTTTTATTTATAACATCGCTAAAATTCCAATTTTAGGTGAGTCATTTTCTGAAGCGGCAGATACGTATTTATCAGATTATCTTACTCTTCTGTCAACCGGATTATCAACAGAGACTAATAATATTTTATATGATCTCTACCCGGCTATAAATCTTCCGGTTGGGATCGGGTTTTTAATGGGGATTGTTACTTCGTTGCTTGGGGTTTTACTGAGTGCGCTTGTAATCAAACTTTTTGTTATCATAACAAAACATCCTTTCAAAAGTTTTCCGGAGATTTTTTCTCTGCTTGCTATCCGTAGTGTTGTAACCATTCCAATGGTTTTTGTTCTTGCTATTTTAAGTATTTTCTTCCCCATGGCAGGGGTAGTGCTGATGCCTTTGGTGTCGCTGTTTGGAATGACTTATATGTTTGCGGTGTTGTTTAAAAGCAACAATGAAATATCGGTAAATCGTTTTGTTTACGTTTTTCCTCTCATCATAGTTTTAATGCTTCTTGTATCAGCTATTACATCGATGATAGGGGGGATGGCAACAGGTGCTTCAATCGGTATGAGAGTAATGGATTTTTTCCAGAGTTTGCAATGAAATAAATAAACTGTCAAACGACATGGCAAGGGACTTGAATAAAGCGAGCTGCTTACAGGTGTTTTGCCAAAGAGCTAATTAATATAAATTTGTACGTAAGGATATCGCAGAAATGCGGTGTCCTTATTTTTTTACTTTACGTTTACTTTTACATAATACAATGCCTTCACAAAAGATAAGAAGGAGGTAGAAAAAATGAACTTTCTGGCAAAAAAGATCGTAGCCGGTAGAAAACCTATCGTCGTTATGACATTTGTTTTTCTTGTCATAATGGTGATCTGTGCTTTTCAGGTAAAGATCAATTATAACATGGCGGATTATCTTCCTGAGGAAGCTAATTCGACAAAAGCCATTGACTTAATGAGTGATAACTTTGGTGAGTCCATGGCAAACTGTTCGGTAATGATACCGGATGTTGATATTTCCGAAGCCCTCAAAATGAAGGCAGAGCTGGCGGAACTTCCGGGTATAGACAAGGTAGAATGGCTTGATGATGTGGCTGATATAACTATTCCGGTAGCTGCTCAGGATAAGAAAACAACGGAGATGTATTATAAAGACGGTAACGCTCTTTTTTCAGTAACAATAGCTGAAGGACATGAGCGTGAAGGTGTAAACGCAATATACGATCTTGTGGGTGAAGATGCTGCGGTTACAGGTAATGCAGTAGCACAGGCAAATTCACAAAATCTTGCGGTAGGTCAGGCAATAAAGTCGATCATGCTTATAGGACCCCTTATCATACTTGTTCTTTTACTTTCAACTACAAGTTGGGTGGAGCCGTTCCTGTATCTTACAACAATCGGTATAGCGGTTGGAATTAACTGGGGTATGCAGATCTTTGCAGGCGAGATGAGTTATGTAACTATGGCAGTTTCCCCTATACTTCAGATGGCGGTATCCCTTGATTACGCAGTATTCCTATGCAGTTCCTTTGAGGAACATAAAAAACGGGAATCTTCCAAAGAGCTGGCAATGGTAGCGGCAATAAAAGAATCCTTTGGAGCGATCGCAGCCAGTGCGGCAACTACATTATTCGGATTTGTAGCACTTATCTTTATGGACTTTAAGATAGGTGGAGACATGGGAGTATCCCTGGTTCGAGGCGTAGTACTTAGCTTCCTTGCAGTAATGCTTCTTATGCCGGCTTTCCTTTTGATGACAGATCCTTTGGTCCAGAAGTTAAAACATAAAAGAATACTTCCCGACTTTAGAGGATGCGGAAAGGTTCTTACAAAGATAAGAGTTCCGGTACTTATACTTATACTGGTTCTTTTGATCCCTGCATATCTGGGTCAGGCAGCCAACAGCTTTATATACGGATCAGGTGATCCGGCGGCAGGCAGCAGGATAGCAGTTGATCAGGAAAAAATGGAAGAGGTCTTTGAAGATCATACGATCGTTGCCATGATGGTACCGGTTGGGAATTCCACAGCAGAGACCTTGCTCGTAGATACGCTTTCCAAAAAAGATTACGTAAACGATATAGTTTCATACGCAAATATGGTTGGAAATAAGATTCCATCCGCATATCTTGGAAAAGATATAACAAGTAAGTTTTATTCAGATAAATATGCACGAATAATCATTTATACAAACACAGCTGAAGAAGGAGAGAGAGCATTTGCTTCCATAGAGGATATAAGAGCCGAGGCAGAAAAGTATTATCCGGCGAGCGAGATTTATATGTGTGGTCAAAGTGCCAATATGTACGATATGAAAACCACTATCGAAGCGGATTCCAAGCGAGTGGATATGATAACAGTCATAGCGATCTTTATAGTCCTTATGATAGAGTTTAAGTCCTTATCGCTGCCACTTCTTCTTATAGTAGTTATCAAGATAGCAACCTGGATCAACATGTGTCTTCCATACTTTACAGGCGAGCCTTTGGCGTATATAGGTTATCTGGTAGTCAGTACAGTAATGATGGGAGCGACTATAGATTACGCTATCTTGCTTACCGAACATTATATGAAGGCCAGAAAATCACTGCCTCCTATAGCGGCAATGAAAGACACTTTGGGAACAGTAGTAAAATCAGCTCTGGTTTCGGCAATGATCCTTGCTGTAGCAGGATTTTCACTGGGTATGTCAAGTTCAGAGCAGATAGTAAAAGCTCTTGGTCTTCTACTTGGAAAGGGAGCAGTAATAGCCTTTGTTTTAGCTATAACACTTCTTCCCGCAGTACTTTTACTTTTCGATAAGATAATAAAGTACACAACATGGAAACCTGAATTTTATGACGGAAAAGACGAACCTGTAATAAAAGCGGAAGGAAAAAAAGGCATTCCGCAAGCATTGACAGAAGTAAAGAATGTAAAGGTAACGGAGGAGGTAATCTAATGAAATATAAAAAGTTATTAATGATGCTCTTGGCTGTGGCTCTTTGTAACAGTATGTGTTTTACTTCAATGGCTGCCGGCAGTGCAAAATATGAAAAAGACGAAAACATTTACGGAATCCTGGATAATAACGGAGGAGTTGAAGAGCTCTATGTTGTAAACCAGTTTGAGGTAAAAAAGGCAGGTGAGATAACTGATTACGGTCAGTTTGATACCGTAACAAATCTGACCAATACAGAACCGATAAATGCATCCGGTGAAAAAAATACATTTCAAGCTGAGAAAGGCAATTTTTATTATCAGGGAACAGACAATGATGCGGCCCTGCCCTGGGATTTTGAAATAGTTTATTATCTTAATGGTTATGAGATAAAGCCCGATGCGCTTTCGGGAGCCAACGGAGATGTTCGTATTCATATTTCCAGTAAAAAGAATAAAAAAGCCAATAAGGTATTTTACGATAATTATATGCTCCAGATCTCGATGACAATGGATAATGACAAGGTTAAAAATATCAAGGCGCCGGGAGCTACTATAGCTGATGCGGGAACTTCACGTCAGATCAACTTCACGGTAATGCCCGGAGAAGATGCGGATATTGACCTAAGTGCAAAAGTAACAGATTTTGCAATGAGTGGAATTTCCATAGCAGGTATACCCTTTTCAATGGACGTATCCGAAATTGATACTTCTACAATGTCAGGTGATATGGATGAGCTGATTGACGGTACAGATGAACTTGCTGACGGAACCAAAAAGCTTTCAGACGGCATATCAAAATTAAATGGAAATATGCCAAAGATCGTAAAAGGCGGCAAGGATTTAACAGATGGATCTGCAGAGATAAAAAAAGGTCTTTCTCAGATAAAAAAGGGCGGTAAGTCCATAACTGATGGCTCAGGTCAGATGAAAAAAACCTTAATGGGTCTGGAGCAGAAGATAACAAGTATGGATCTTTCGGGCTTGTCTCCCGAGGATGCAGCTTACCTTCAGCAGATGGCAGTTGCTATAAGCAGTGGTTATTCAGAGTTTGATGCAGGGGTATCTTCATATGTAACAGGCATTGGTACTTTGGCTGATAACTACGGAGAGTTCCACTCAGGTATAAAACAGTATTCGGATGGTATGGGAGAACTTTCAAGCGGAATAAACGATATTGCTGACGGAGCAAAGGAGCTCTCTAATGGTACCAGAGAGTTGGCCGACGGTGTATCTACAATGCCCGAAGAGATGGATAAAAAAGTAGATGAAATGATGAGTGAATATAATAAGGACTTTGAAAAGGTATCATTCACTGATAAAAGAAATAAAAATATCAACGCAGTCCAGTTTACTCTTACAACACCTGCTATTGAAAGACCGGATCATATAGAAGAAGAGGAAAAAGAAAAAGAAATGAACTTCTTTGAGAGATTGTTGGCATTGTTCAAATAAAAGGAAAGGAATGGATCATGAAAAAGAAAATACTCGCACTATCACTCACGGGAGCAATGCTGCTCATGGCAACAGCATGTAGTACTTCTTCCGAGACAAAGCCTGTTGATGAGACCTATAAGATCACATGGGACCAGTCAAATACTGCAGAAGAACTTGAAGAAGTACCTGATTATCAGTTCCTGCCTCTTGATATGTCCAATATGATAACATACGGACTGTCAATTTCAGTGAATCTGGATCTTGATGAAGACGGCACATATACACTTACATCAGAAAATGTAAACTCATATGATGAGGAGGAAACCACTCCCGAAGAGGAATACGAAGCAAAGCTTGTAGCGGTTGGAAAGTATACAAAAAACGGCGATAAGGTTAGTATAGAAAAACCTTCAAATATCGAATATTCTTATCATAGCGGGGAAAAGTTTAAAGAAACAGATGCGTTTAACGGAATGAGTTATTCGGAAGATGGTGTTGACGGAAGCTGGACTTCTTCTGATGAGCCGGATCTTTTGACCCATGTTCCACAAAGTACTTTTACAATAAAAGATACAGGAAAGATAGTAAGCTGGGAGAAAACAGGAAATTAGGATGAAAACAAGGGGCTATCGCTTTAGATGATTAAATCATCTGGGCGAAGCCCCTTTTTCATGTCATAAATTGCGGATTTAAGGCACAGTTTTCTTTTTCTGATCGGGTCTGTCTTCGCAGTTTTACGTGATTCTATGCCTAAGCATAGCTTTTTCTTTCTGTTAGGCATTGATCTCTTTCTATTGACTTTGCCTTTGCCTGATTTCTATGCCTAATTATAGCTTTTTCTTTCTGTTAGGCATTGATCTCTTTCTATTGACTTTTTCTTTGCCCGATTTCTATGCCTATTTAACACGTTTTTATGATTATAGGCATACTTTTCTTTTTCTGATCGGGTATGTCTACGCTGTCTCACGTGATTCTATGCCTAATCACAGCTTTTTCTT
>JAILKW010000334.1 GCA_024693455.1 Lachnospiraceae bacterium | reverse complement strand
GAAAATGCCAAGAAAAACTGCGGAAGAAATCAAGAATTTGCCTGTAAAAGAGCAATACTATGCAAAGGATCCGATGTATGAGTTTAAACCTGAGAATATTTTTTCAAAGGATTCAATCAAACATATTAATCTATGCATCCTGGGCAATGAAGAAAACGAGAATGCACTCTATAAAGACCAGGATGGATTTGATACACGGTCTTTGCTCTTTATGTGGATCATGGCCAAAAAGGATAAGACACCGGACGATATTCTTAAAATGGACGCCGAGGAAGTAAAGAGTTTTGTGCCCGATTTTGAAAAGGATGTCACAGAAAATATTCCGTTTTTCTCTCCGGAAGGAGCAGAGCTTAGTGAGGAGCAAAGACTCAAAAGTGCTGAAGCATGGGGAGAAATCATCGGAAAATCCTCTAAAATGATTTCCGAAAAAGTCAAGATACCAAGTCATAATGATATTACGGATGAAAAAATCAAGAACAAGAAAAATACACCATTGGTATTAGAATATTTATACCATAACAGTAACCTGGCCATATGTGATGGGCTGGGATGCACAGCTAAATTGCTGAGAAGAGGTATTCAGTTTAGACTTGTTCCAAATAAAGATAAAGATGGCAACAGCATAAAGGATGAGAAATTAAGTACTGCGCTTAACAAAGGCTTTGACGGTCAGTTCCCGGAGCGTAAAGGAAAAATCATCAGTGTTACAGAATCTTTAAATAGTGCTGATACAGTAAGAAAACTTTTAAAATATAGCAAGGCTCCTGATGTAAGCAGAGATGTCAAAGTAACATGTAAGCTTCTGCTGGAGCTGCAGATTTTCCCCGAGATTGAAGGAAAACAGCTTTGTAAGAACTCCCAGGCGTATTGGAAAAAAGCAACTCAAGAGGCTGAAAATGCATATAATACACTTGATAAAGACTTTAAGCTTGATCTGTTAGAGCAGAAAGATTTGAATGCTGCCTTCGCATTTCCGTTTGATGAGCTCAAGAAAAAAAAGCCGGATGTAGCAGAGAGGCTCCTCAGTTCTCTGACAACAAAATTCCCCAAAGTGGAAGGCTTCCAGAATGCGAAAAAGCAATTTGAAAAGGAAAGAATAGAAGAGCAGGCCAGACTTGAGGAGGAAAGACTTAAGAAGGAGCGTGAACTTAAAGCACAACAGGAGAAAATACGCCAGCAGGAATATGATACTAAACTCAACGGAGACTTCTTTGAAGCACTTGACAAAGTCGATTTAAACGTAGCTAAAACTAACTGGTGGAATATAGACAGGATCAATGTTCCGCTTATAGCCAGTAATGGGGTTCCTTATGTCAGATGCACCGAAGACATCAAAACAGCCTCCGACGAATATTGGGCAACAAAATATTGTGAGCAATATTTGGACCCTATTATGTATGCTCAGAAAAAACTTGGAACCATTGGCCAAATGAATTATGGCGGCACCGATGTTCCGATGAGAACGGAATTTTATGAGCAGTTTTCGGTAGTTGATCCTGCAAGTAAAGACGGCAAAATGATCAGCGTTTCTAAACTGGCAGAAAGAACAATTCAAAAGAATATTGAAGCCGGAATTCTGAAAGGAGAAGCCGGAGATTATAATAAATACAACAATAATACAAGGCATGTCGTGAAGGAAACGATGCAGATGATCGTAATGAACGCAATCGCTCAGGGACAGGCAATGGTGTTCAGGCCCAAGCTTCGTGGCGACATGTCCAAAGTGCCCCAGGAACGTAAAGTCATCACAATCCAGTGCTATAAAGATGAGGCTAAACGTGAGAGGGAAAGACAGAACTGGTGGAAAGTTGCCGAGGCAAAGGAACAGGAAAGAGTCGAAGCACAGAGGAAGAGATACCAGCGGGAAAAGGAAGCCTATGAAGATATGGTTGCCCGTAACCAGGCTCTTCAGCGTAATATAGATGACAGTAGGAGCAAGGAGAGAATGGCCGGTGGCGCGAAGATTCGTACACTGACTGCCATGATCAACATAAAACCGACAAGCGATGACTTCTTTGACAGAAAAATAGCAAGAGTTAACGACAGTCCATATATGTCCATTAAGTTAAATGAGTACGGATATGCGGATAATTTCGGTGAAAGCGAAGCTCAGTTCGATACTATGTTTGGACTTCTTAACGCTGAGCAAAGTTCTCTTGCATCACAGAAAAAAGATTTTATTCATCCGGACTTTACGCAGGACTCACAGCGCTTCCTCGCGGGTATAAAGGTGCAGGATCCCAAAACCGGTAAAATGGAGACTGCATTCCAGGTTGCCTGCAACACTGTTATGGCTAATATTAAGGCCGGAAAACTCGGAGATGTAACGCTGGAATCCATGATTAAAAAGGGCGCCATGAAGAATATCATGAAGGCCGTTGTTATGGATGCCATTCAGAAGCGTCAGGCTGTTGAGGTTCCGACATATTTCGAGGATAGTCACGGTTATGTTGAAGACTATGAAACCGTAAAGATCAAGCCGATGGATGAGAAGGAATTTAAGGCTTATCAGGAAAAAGAAAAGAACCGCATGGCTGAGCAGGCAAAAGAAACCGAGAAGATCTCCGATGAAGAATATATAAAGGACTTCAATAAGGAAGATAAGGAAGCCTACAAAGAAGCACAAAAATATGCAAGGATTTACGATCAGATCTGGGAGGATTATAAGGAATACTCTTCCATGATGAAAGAAACTTTCAGACGAGAAAGAAATCAAAAAGCAAAAGAACTTGCAGCGCTCCGTGAAAAACGTGAAGCACAACGTGAAGCCATTAGAATTGAACGCGAGATGAAGGAGCT
>JAILKW010000320.1 GCA_024693455.1 Lachnospiraceae bacterium | reverse complement strand
TCAAACTTGAAATTTCTCTGATTTTATCACATTATTATTGATATGCAAATATGACATGGGCGTGACAGAAAGATTGCCCGTGGGTGTTTCCTATGGTAAAATGAATTGATTTTGAGTTGAAAATATTATTGATTTTCGATTAAAGAGCACCGAATAATACAACTGGAGAATAGAAAATGGTTTATATTGAAAACATATACATAGGATTATTGGTATTTCCACTTATTGCGGCATTGATCACACTTCCTTATGCACTTTATCAATATAATAAACACGGTTCCGTTTCAAAACTAAGGACACTTATAATTTACAGCTTTGTCCTATACATGCTCATTGCCTTTTTTATGGTAAGTTTACCGCTTCCTAAAAAAGCATCAACTCTAAAAAATAACTGGCATACGCATATTAACTTAATACCGTGTAAGCAATTTATGATGTTTTGGCATAATAAAGCATTAACTATAGCAAATATAAAGAAATACATAATGAGTATGTCTTTGTGGACGCTTCTTTTCAATGTATTGCTGACTATGCCCTTCGGCGTATATATGCGTTATTATTTTAAATTAAGTATCAAAAAGACAATGCTGTATTCATTTTTCCTTAGTCTCTTCTATGAATTCAGTCAGATCACCGGATTGTTTTGGATTTATCCCGGACCATACAGAATGGCAGATGTTGAGGATCTGATCTGTAATACTCTGGGCGGAGTACTTGGGTGGCAGTACACGTATGTCTTTACCAAACGTCTCCCTACAAGAGATGAGATAGATGAAAAATGCCGGGTCGCAAGCAAGACGGTTACCGGAATGCGCAGGGTATGGAGCGTAATTTTTGATTATACTTTGGGAAGTGTTATTTTCCTGTTTTTGATCGGTACGGCTGAGATACTTATCCCGGGACTTGATAATTATTCGATCTACGAGAAAGTGTCAGATTGGTCTTTTTTCTGTGTGTTTTCGCTTGTTCAGGTTGTTTTGACAGGAGGCTCTACCCTGGGGCACGGAATTTGCAGGGTTGTTCTTATTTCGGAGGATGGCAGGCCTGCAACCAGGATGGATTTTTTAAAACGATATCTGTACTTATGGCTTTTTTCTGAATTACCTGATATAGTAGTCGGACTGGTCACAGACGAAAAGTTTGGGTTCATACAGAATGAAAATGTGATCCTTTTTCTGACTATAGCGGCAAAACTGTATTTTGTTTTATATCTGATTAATGTTGTATTCAGAAAAGGAGTTCGGATGCCGCACGAGAAACTCAGTAAAACCAAATATATGGTTACCGAGGCACCCAAAGCAGATAAGAAAAAATAAAAGCTTCCCGGGGATTTGTTGTTTTTGTGTTATGACAGGGGGCATGTTATGTCAGGATTGTTAAATTATATCAGATCACAAAAGACAAGGATAATTATGTCTTTTGCGGGAGTTTTTATGGGAGCTGTAAGTGTTGGCATATTTAAGATCGCTTCGTTTGGAGTAGATCCGTTTCAGACACTTATGGCAGGACTTGATGCTATGATCCCGATTGAATTCGGAACTTTGTACGTTATAGTAAATGTTGTATTACTTACATTCAGTTTGATAGCCGATCGTCGTAATATAGGTATTGCAACCTTTATCAACCTGTTTTTGCTGGGGTATATTACACAGTTTGCCTACAGTATATTCAGAAAAATGTTACCGAATCCGTCTGTTCCGGTGCGGGTTGTATGCATGATAGTGGGTATAGTGGTAATATGTTTCGGTGCTTCACTTTATATGACGGCAAATCTGGGTGTTTCAACTTATGATGCTATTTCAATTGTAATGGCGTATAAATGGCATTGGGGAAAATTCAAATTTATAAGAATAGGTACGGATCTGGTCTGTGTTATTTCGGGATGTATTATTTTTGTTCTTGCGGGAAATCCTATAGAAAAGATCCCAACCATTGCGGGAGTGGGAACAATAATAACAGCATTCTTTATGGGACCTCTCATTGACTTTTTTAATGAGAAGTTTTCCAAGCCGCTTCTTGAAAAAAAGAATGATTTGCAAAAGTCATGAAGGAAAGATTTGCGTATAAATTTGACAAAATGTGTAAATTACGTAAAATGATAGGATTGATACTTAAGTTCAGATAAAATATGGAGAATAATATGCTTAGTGTAATTAAAAAATTGTTTGGTGGTATTGATCTGACTTGGCCTAAATTAATCATATCAGCGTGTTTGGCAGGTATATTTACGGCCGTAATGGCTTTAATCCCGGCTGTTCACTATACATCATTTAATACTATAACGGTTACGTTTGAAGTTTGGATACTGTTTGGCATCATTATCATAATGAACAGTAAGAGCAACCTGGATTCCGCATTAAAATGCTTTGTGTTTTTTCTTGTAAGTCAGCCTTTGGCATATCTTGTTCAGGTACCTTTTACCGCACTTGGATGGGGATTGTTCGGATACTATAAATTCTGGTTTATCTGGACGCTTTTATGTTTCCCTATGGGATTTGTTGGCTATTACATGAAAAAAGGCAAGTGGTGGGGATATTTGATACTTTTTCCCATGATTGCCATTACAGCTCATTCTTATACCGGATATCTTTCGTATTTTCTTTTTTATATGCCATATTATCTCCTTATCTGCATCTTTTGCGTATCTGCCATGATACTTTATCCGCTTGTTATATTTGAAGATAAGAAGATCAGGACAGCAGGAGCTGTTATAGGAGCAGTGATCGCTATTGCCGTAACGGGTTATGGGCTTATGCATCCGCCGGTTTACAGTACGGAAATAATGAGTGATGATGAGGAGCATCATTTTGATAATACGTATAAAGTCAGCCTTGAAGACGATAGATACGGGAATGTCGAGATAATCTATATGGATAGTATCGAGGCATATATGGTGCATGCAGACTTTAAGAAGGCAGGTAAAACAAGTCTGACTCTGGAATCACCGGACGGGGATAAAAAGATTTATGATATCGATATAAAATTTGATACATATGAAATTACCCCCAGACAATGATTTTTCTAAAAATAAGCAGAACGGAGAGAAGAGTATGTTTAAATTCGGAGAAAAACATCCGGTTATATTTGAGATCATTTTGATAGTGGCGGCTTTTATCGGCGCTGCGATAATCACAGTCATGGGAAGCATTGTTTACATGCCTCCCGAACTAAGTGCAGCGATAGGACGGATCGCAGTAGGTATTGTACTTATTATAATTTACAGGAGCATTTTTAAAGGAGATCAATTCTTAAAAAATCCGCTGCTGCTGATACCGGCACTTATGTTTTCGGTATGGAATCTTTTCTATTATCTTAGTTCCGGAAAGGTTATCGGCGGAATGCCGTTTTTTGTGGATGGATTTATTTTAGCGATAGCACCGGCTTTGTTTGAGGAAGTTATTTTCAGAGGAATATTCATACACAATCTTAAGAAAAAGGGAAACAGCGATATTAAGTGTTTGTTTTTGTCAGCTATAATATTTTCGGTGGTGCATTTAACAAATATGGTTGGGATGAGTCCGGCGCTTGTTTTGCTGCAGACAGGATATTCTCTCGTAATAGGACTGGTTTTAGCTGCTGTATATCTTAAAAACAACAGTCTTATACAGGTGATAGTTGCTCATTTTTTGATAGATTTTACTACTCATATATTTACGGAGCAGCCCACGTCTTCATCACATCTTCATATGGTTCTTTTGGGTATTCTTCTTGTTGCGGAAAGTGTTTTTGCTGTTATGATAACTGTAAGAAAACCTTCAGCAACGGGAAATGAATAAAATAATACATATTAGAAAACATCAATGAAAAACAGGAGGAAAAATTATGAAAAAAAGATTATTGATAACGGCTTTATTTTGCATTGCTTTTTGCTTGTTTGCCTGTGGATCTCAAACTCAAAACGGCTCGGATGATCAAAAGGAAACAGTGACGGAAGAGTCAAATGAGAATACAGAAGAACAAAGTACCGCTGATAATACAGAAGAACAAAGTACCACTGATAATACGGAAGAACAAAGTACCACTGATAATACAGAGGAACAAAGTGCTGCTGACAATAAAGAAGAACAGACTGTTAGTGAAAATGAGACTCTTACCGAAGAAGAGTGTCTTGAAGCAATAAAGAATTATTGCTTTACAAAGAATCCGGATCTTAAGGATATGGTTGACTCGGACGAGTACAATATCAGCTGGGAAGTGACTACAAATGAAAATAATGAAATAGTTGTTTTGTACAGATCTTATACTGGTTCCGAAACACGTTACTATATTGATCCCGTCTCAGGAGAGACAAATATCACAGAAATGGCTCCGGGAATAACAGATGAAGAGCAGAGTGTAAACGAGCAATTAAATATAAGAGATTATATTCAATAAATAAATTGACATCGCGCCAAAGACCGGTATAGCTGCAATGATATTGATCCGGGTGATACAAACAATAAACGAGGTAAAAAATGAGAAAAGTAACGATACAAATATTAATACTTTTGGCAGCATTGATCGTTATTGCTGTATCAGGAAGATTTGCTATAGGCAATACGTATAAGTCGGTTTTTTCCATTTATTTCGGCGGTAAATACAATATAGATGAAATAAAAGAAAAAGGTAAACTTACGGGTGGAGATGAGCAGATAGCAACAGTAGATAAGATAGAAGTTTTTGAAGATCATATCTGTCTTTATATAACACCAAAGAAACCGGGAACCGTAGATTATGAATATCGCATAGAAGGAGTAAACTTTTCCAGAAGTATGGGTTATTCTATAGACAGCTTTCTAACGGTGTTTGATATCAGCTCCGGGGGGTATACCGGAGATTGGATATACATCGGAGCGGTTTCTTTGTTTTATCTTGGCGGGGCTGTAATACTGCTGAGGTTTTTTGTTAAATCTAAAAAAAGTGAGATATATTCATATAACACCGTATTTGCACTTGGCCTGTCGCTGTTTTTGGGAATAAACGGTTTTGTTATTTTATATCAATTGATCTGTTATTTTGGCGATCCGGTAAATATTATCATGG
>JAILKW010000312.1 GCA_024693455.1 Lachnospiraceae bacterium | reverse complement strand
AGAAGTAGAATCCATACGCCGCGCTGCGGTGTCCCGACCAATAATAGCCGTAATTCTCTATACCGCCTGCATCCGTTCCAATGCGGAAACCTGCGGCGGGCAGGAAGATAGTTCCCCATAAGCTCCGGCAGTTCCACAAGTTTAGGTAAAACTACCTTTGCTGCTTTTTTAGGAGTTTTAGAAACTCCCTCGGCAAATGCCGTCATGATCTCAAAGAGATCGAGCTGACCGTAAGCGTCAAATATTAGGCGTCTTTTTCATCGCCGCCTGTTTTTGATATTATATAAGGTCACTCAAATCGGCCCTGATCCTTTAGCGGATCAAGGCTGTTCTATGCACTTATTCCTTCATTTGGGATTTTAGGTGGGATTTTGGGTCGTTCCCTATATTCGTTAGGACTGGCATCCGGAACCAGCATATCTCTGTGGGATTGCTCATAACGTATGAATGCATCGGACCATGGCATCATGTCCTCTAGATTTTCGAATTTTTTGTTGTATACGTGTTTGGATATTTCATCAAATATATATTTGAGATAAAGATATACATTTGCCTTATTCGCTTTTGCTGTTTCTATAACGGTAAACATTGTCGCTACAGCTTCGGCTCCCTTGACAGAACTGCAGAAAAGGAAGTTGTTTCTTGCTATTGCCAGACTGCGGATATGTCTTTCTGTAGCTCCGTCATCTATGGGAACATTCCCATCTTGTAAGAATCTACAGAGATACTCCTTCTGATTAAGAGAATAACTTATAGCGTCCCTTAATCTGTTGCTCATTTCCGGAGCATCCGTATCAAGACTTTCTATGTATTCGTAGTAAGCTTCAACAAGTGGTCTGACTAAGGTATCCCTTTTTGCCTTCCGTTCATCAGCCGCATATGTCTTGAGCTTTTCATCTGCATCATAAATCTGTCCTATCAATCCTAATGCCTTAACTTCGATGAGCTGATCGATCTCATCATCTGTCATAGCGGATTTATCTATAAGTGCCAGAGACTGGGCATACCTTCGTCTCATATGCATTGCACATCCACAAATGATGATAACATTCATATTTTCCTCACCAAGTATCCTATAGGAACAGTACGCATCACAGGTTATAAAACCCTCAAAATCCTCATAAAACTTCCTTAAGTGATCGGTACCCCGCGTAAGTTCATAGCAAAACTCAACAATGGGATGGGTATCCAAAAGCTCACTTGTGATATGTACCCAAAAATAACTTCTTGATCCGGCCTTCCTTCCATCGTTGTTCACACGAATAGTGGTCTCATCACACTGATGATAAGGACTGAGCATAAGAAGATCATGCATGTGAGCCTGTATCTGAGAAAAATAGTTTGATGAAAAATACAGAAGCCAGTTAGACATGGTCTGGCGGGATATTGATACGCCAAAGTTTTCAAGTGAATGTTCAAGACGATAATAAGTACCTGCCATAAAGAATTTTTGATAAACGATATCTGTCAGAAGTGATGATGATGCATAACTGCCCGGAAGAATGGAACAGTATGGTACTGTATAAAGCATATGTTCAAGACCAACTGAGATAACAGGGGTATAGGTGTTTAATGTATAGTATACGACAGGATTTTTTTCAACCACTCGATGCCGGCGCCAGAATGCTATACGCCAGTTTCTCTGACCGTATTCTATATCCAGAGCTTCAGCATCGAGAAGAAATCTGTCCTGCTGGGGAAGTCTGTCAAGAAGTTCTTTTCGCTTTCCGGCAATCTTTTTAACAGTATGCCGGATATTTCCCCGATCATAATGTATTTTTTCCTTCGCCATATAAAAATCGATGATATCTGTCTCTGCTTCATCGATTTCTTCAATTTCAGGATCTGTGTCAGTAAGATCAAGTAGTTTCTCACTGCTACGGCCAAAAAGATCTTTTGTTTTCAGTTTTGATTGTTCATTTGCGAGGATCAGTGCTGCCTTGAGATCATGGTTTTCCTTTTTTAGGCGATCTCGTTCTTCCTGGACTTTTATGAATTCCCGGTTCATTGCCATAAGTGCAGCATCATTTTCGATACGATAGCTTTTACTGCCGGAAAGTTCCTTCTTGAGCATCACTATGATCTCAAGCAGTTCTTCTTTTGACTTGGTCTGTTCAATTTCTACAAGTCTCAGATCCTCGGGGTTCATATCACTCCTCCGTATACTTGCCGATCAGCATATGCAGATCTTTTAGGATCTTAGATTTTTCTTTCTTTAATGCATTGTTTTCTGCTTGCAGTTGTCTGATAAGAAGATCCTTCTCTTTTATGGTCTCCTTAAACGACTCCATCGGAGCCTTGGCTAGTGTGGTATCAGAAGTCTGTGAAGTATTTTGATCCTTCCTTTTTTTCCCCCTGCCATCCGTTGGTATGATCTCACCGGTCTCTTCATCAAGCTTGCCTATAAGCGTACGATGCGCACGAGGCTGCTGTTTTTCTTTGTCCCAGTATGACTCAGATTCATATACATATGTGATACCGGTACGTTTGTCTTTATTCTTTACTATACTCATCGGTTCACCTCCTAGGTATAGTATAACACACACCTATAATAAATGCAAGCAAAATAGGTATGTTTATTTCGAAACACATACCTATTTGGCATTAAAATAGATGCCTCAGGCATCCTCATATTTCTTATTTATTGTGCTGTCTATGGCAAATCCATCCAGAAGTCGGTCGTATTCCTCTAAGGTGATCTGACGTGCTTGCTGAGCATTATTTGGCCAGCAGTATCGGCCATCTGTTAATCTTTTTGACATTAAGCAAAACCCATCCCCCTCGTATAAAAGTCCCTTTATACGGCCTTTATTATGCCCACAGAACAGAAACAGAGTCCCTGTTTCTATTGGATCAAGATTATAATTAAGACGAACTGTGGCAATGAGACCATCTATTCCCTTTCGCATGTCCGTTCTGCCAGTTGCTATTATCACGCGTTTGATCGTGATATCCCGCCTAAACATTTCTTACCACCATCATCAATGCTTTGATGATATCTTCGGTTGCTCCAGGCATTATCTCGATACTTGTTGCGCCGCTTCTTATAACGGCGACTGGTTTGTTTTCATTGGGACTTAATGAAATATCTTTTTTGGGGCAGGGATTCAGTTCGACATACTCAGTATGTGGTACCATAGATGTTTCATTAATAATTCTGGTAGGTAACTGTTTTACAGCTTCATCATAAGCTTCTTCCTGAAGACACCTTCTCCAGTAATAAAATGCATCCTTAGTTATCCCATTTCTCCGGCACCATTCGATTATCTTCATACCGCTTTTTGCCTGTTCTTCTATGAGTAATTTCCATCGTTTTAGTTGGTATGCATGATTCGCTGTCATAAGAAGTCTCCTTTTAGATTCAAGATGATTAGCACCAGTGTAAAATTTGTACAAATTTTACACTTAAGGCACAAAGATCCCCTCAAGGAAACTATATATAATAAAATATGCTTTTTCTATACGCGTTTTATTTGACGCTTACTGTCATTTGGTTGTCACGGTGACAACCAAATGACAACCAAATTTCGAGAAGATCTGTAGATCAGGAGATACATACATTTTAGTGCGGACAGAAGGCAATTCAGTGATGGTTATTGTCCCAAGTATAGAATCGATTCTGGGCGATAAGTTGATGTCGTTTGCATCACATACAATAGGTGGAAAATCTATTACGGATACAAAAACCGCACTTCGAAAAGTGCGGCTTTTGCTGTAAAATATGTTTATGCCACTAAACAAAATCTTACAGGGAGATTATACTCTATCTACTCTGTATCATCAAATCAAACTTCTCCTCTGGGAGGTCTTCCATAATCCATTGTGTAAGAAGAGTATGACTTGGGTATCCAAGAATGCGACAAGTACGATTTACATTCTTACCATGTTCAAGATAGTACTCTACAGCTTTTTTTGCGCTGCTCTTCTGAATATTTACAGATTCCAACTCGATTTTTATGAAGATCGTTTTCTCGGCGAAACTCAATAACCCAATTTCTGATAGATTTCACACTGTTTGGATATCCCAGTTCTACCTGTACAGCTCTCAAACTGCAGTTATACTGAAAATATAATTCTACGGCTTTCTTTCGTTGTTCGTATGAGTACATCATACACCTCCTGATATTAATATATATATATCAGGTCCAAAAATATGTCCGCATCCTCAGTGGGTCAATTCTACTTGACAATCAACACACGTTAAGTGTGAACGATGGGAGAATCACTGTTTCAAATGAAAAGAGAGAGGAGGTGATTCTGAACGAGTTGGTGGATTTAAATGTGCCAGCAAAGGAGGTGTTGCTTGAAGTAAAGAGGCTTTTCTGCGATTTCTATTA
>JAILKW010000306.1 GCA_024693455.1 Lachnospiraceae bacterium | reverse complement strand
CGATGAATGAACTTAATATTACAAAAGATCAGTATGTTAGAATAGCCAAAAAGTTTGGACTTACAAGGCGTGAACTTGAGCTGGGCTATCTAAAGGTGTCCGGATTTTCTAATCGAAGAATTGCATATATGCTTGGAATATCGGAGCAGACAGTGAAGAATCATTTTACGCATATTTATGAAAAAGCCTGGGTGCCCGGACGAAAGGAATTTAGTGAACTATTCGTGCAAAAGGAAAATTGACAAACTAACGAACGGTAGGTATAATATGATCAAATTAATTAAAAAAGTACAGGATAGACTATTTTTGGTTAATTGGGATGAAGTGACAAACATTCCACAACTTGCTTTGAATATAGCCGGTCAGATTTTACGGCTGACCGGTTTTTGTTTTTTGAAATAACTACCGAACGATAGGTTGACAAAGGCGGAGTGAGGAGTAAGCTATGACATTTAAGTCTGTTTTGATCATTGTTCAGTGCATTTGCATACTCGGAATATTTATTGAAATACTTCTTATACTTAGGAAGATGAAGGCTTCCCTTCACCTATATCTTCTCATGAGCTTTATAGCCTTACTTACCAATGAGATTGGCTACCTTTTAGAGCTTACTTCCAATAATAAAGAGTCATATACCGCGGCATTGAAATTTTCATATTTTGGTAAGATATGGTATGCATTTTTAATGTTTCTTTTTGTTGCCGAACTTACCCGAATAAGGATTCCCTCAATAGTAAAATATTTGCTGCTATCCTTTCAGGCTTTTACCTATATGCTGATCTTTACAGTCGAATATAATACGCTGTATTACTCATATTTTGATGTCAGACGTTATAAGGGATTTATGAGGAGTGAGCATGGTAATGGAATAATCTATCGTATTAATATGACGATTCAGATTCTGTATATTGTGGCCGGGATTTATTTTCTTATAAAAGATCTTCACAAAAGGAGGAGAAAAAGGGAGAGGCACTGCGTGTTAACTGTTATAGCAGCTGTTTTTACCGAAGCGATATTCCTTATAGTCCAACTTATAAGGATTCCCGGGGTATCGGAATATTATGATGTTACAATGGTAGGTTATTTCATCGGTACGATATTGATGCTTGTTGCGATTATCTATTTTAACCTTCTTGGTACTGTTGAGATCGCAAAGGAATTTGTTATAGACAGAATATCTGAGGGGATAATAGCGGTAGATAATGAGGGAACAATTGAATATTACAATAAGCCGGCTGAAAAAATCTATCCCGGGCTTGGTCCTGATCCGCTGTTAAAGCGCGACTACGGTGAAATCTGCTGGGATGATGATGAGATCATGGATGGTATAAAGAAGGCTGTTGAGGATGGGGCAAATATAGTTATAGGTGATCGGATTTATACGCCGGAAGCTAACGATCTTTTCAGTGAAGATGAAATCATAGGAAAGATTTATGTTCTGGTTGATGATACTGAGCATTATCGGTATATGTCGGAACTTGAAAAACAAAAAGAGATTGCTGACAGTGCAAATATGGCAAAGAGTCGTTTTCTTGCCGGTATGTCTCACGAGATAAGAACCCCGATCAATGCGGTATTGGGCTTTGATGAGATGATCATAAGAGAATCAACGGAAAAGGCTATCAGAAAGTATGCTGCAGATATAATGTCTGCAGGTAAAACTTTGCTTTCTTTGATCAATGACATTCTTGATCTATCCAAGGCCGAGGCGGGAAAGATGGATATAATTCCACAGCAATATGAGCTTTCTTCCCTGATAAATGATTTAAATAATCTGACAAGATCCAGGGCGGAAAAAAAGGGACTTGGGTTTTATGTGGAGGTAAACAGTCATATTCCCCGCTTGCTTATAGGAGATGAGGTACGTATCAGACAATGCGTGACTAATCTTCTGACAAACGCTGTGAAATACACAGAAAAAGGCTCTGTTACGCTTCGTGTTTCTTTTTCAGAAACAAAGGAGTATGATCCTTCTAATATTATGCTTTCGTTCGAAGTCGAAGATACCGGGATAGGGATGAAACCGGAGGACATAGAACAATTATTTTCCCCATATAAGAGGATAGAGGAGGAAAGAAACCGTAATATAGAGGGAACGGGACTTGGAATGAGCATCACCAGAAATCTTCTTGAATTAATGGGGAGTGAACTTGAGGTAAATTCAGAATACGGTAAAGGAACCGTAATATCATTTGAAATAAGACAGGAAATTGTTTCAACGGATGAGATAGGAGATTTTAATTCTATAATATCAGATGATGATCTGGAAGAAGAAGTATACAGGGAACTTTTTCATGCGCCCCAAGGAAGAATCCTTGTGGTTGATGATACTGAAATGAACCTTACCGTTATTCAAGGCCTTTTGAAGAAAACACAGATTATGATAGATACTGCCGACAAAGGAGAGAAGGCTATATCGCTGGCTTCGGTAAACGAGTATGACGCTTTGTTTATCGATCATATGATGCCTGACATGGATGGGATAGAAACCCTTAATGCAATCAGAAAAGAAGGGAAGAATACTGAGACTCCGGCTATAGCTCTTACAGCAAATGCCGTATCCGGTGCAAGGAAGATGTATCTGGATGC
>JAILKW010000192.1 GCA_024693455.1 Lachnospiraceae bacterium | reverse complement strand
TTCTGTGCGACACCAAAATGGAGTGTATGGTCCACCATGGTCATTCCAAATGTCACACCAAAATGTAGTCTATGTTTCAAATCCATTATGATCGATCCGGTGGCGGTTTTATATCCGCCGGATTATTGAGCGCTTACCTTATTAGTATAAACGGTTGCAAAATTAATGTTACTTAAAAACGGAGATGTAATAATAGCTGACACTGCTGAGGATGAGACGGTAGGGAAATGCTGTGAAATTGCCGGGCTTAACGATGAAAAGGCAATATCCGGGCTACATACTATGCCAGTCAGACCTATGATAAAGTTTGCACCTGCTTTTTTAGGATATTATATGAACTCAGAGTCCTTTCGTGACCAGCTGATTCCTCTGATGCAGGGCACAAAAGTTACATCAATATCCAAAACAGCAATGCAGGGACCTAAATTGATTTATCCGGAAGATAAGGATGAGCAGAAAAACATTGCTAATTATTTTTTTGGCACTTGATGAGTTGATAAAGATTCATCAACATAAATATACTCAGATAGTTAATGTAAAGCGGTCAATGCTCGAAAAACTGTTTATTCATGATGAGTCAGATACACCAGAGATAAGATTTGGTGAATATAGAGATTCATGGGAAATCGTTTCATTGGGTGATATTGTCACACCGTATACCGATCCCGTAGAAACTCCGTATGATGGGTATTTGCGATTGGGTATAAGGAGCTATGGAAAGGGAACGTTTCATGATACTGTAAAAGCAGGACAGGAACTTGGAACTGCTCAGATGCATAGGGTGGCAGCACACAAGTTTATTGTTACCTTTCTTCAGCAGAAGGAACTGTATGATCAGTTGGAAATAAAGCTGAATGACGGAATTCAGAAGCAGACGGAAGTGGTAAAGGCTTTGGAAAAGAAATTGGATGCTATGCCTGAGGGGCTTGCCGTGGTGGATGAGACTATAACGGCGGATAAGCTGACCAAAGAACTGGTGGATGCATTTGTGGAGAAGGTGATCCTGAAGCCGGAACGGCAGGTGGAGATAGTGTGGAAGTTCAAATAGTAAAGAAATATGTGCAATGTGTTGGCACTCGGCTTCGGCCGGGTGCTTTTTTTGTTAGAATAGCACTAAAAATATTGACAAAGTTCGCTGTTAGGTATAAGATAGATTCGTAATTTTGTATATAAATATAAATTACGGATACCCATTGTAAGAGTTTAAGAAGATAAGGAAGCGTATGATCGAAGGGTATTTGACGATTAAAGAAATAGCAGAAAAGTGGGGCGTGACTCGGAGAAGAGTACAGATGCTGTGTTCTCAGGGAAGGATACCTGGGGCTACGGGATTCGGGCATGAGTGGGCGATACCTGCGGATGTTGAAAGACCAACAGATGGCAGGGTAACCACTGGCGAATATCGTAATTTGCGGAAAAAAGATGGGGAAGACAGATAGAGTGACATGATATGTCATTCTTGTTTGATATACTGTGACGATAATATATGATGGAGGATGCTTATGAGTTTAAAGATACCAGGCGTAGGAAACAAAATAGAAGAGTATCAGTACTGCGTCGCTAAAGATAATGAAAATGCAGTATGCGTAATTATTAAGTATGATAAATCGGGCAACTTAGCTCAACGTGTGCAAAAAGCTTTTGAAATCAGACCAGATACAAGATGGCCTGATCCAGATATAATTGTTGAGATTTTGAAGTATCTGCTTGATCAAGGCTTGATAAGAAAAAACGTAAAAATTCGCGAAGATAAAGCAAGAATGTATATATGGTTTGATGATAACCAGTTTACAGGAAATAGCATCTGAAATACGATTGCGTTATTTCAAAATGGCTAATGAGTGGGTAAAGAATGAGTATGACTATATAATACAAGGAGACCTATAAGAATCAGACGGCGGAAGAGGATGAATACTTGGCGGAGAGCTTGGCAGCGGAATTTGACCGGATTTCTTTTTCGGAGGAAGAAAAAGATAGGATATATCGGAGAGTGAAGGGGCCGGCGGAGCGTATATAACTGCTATGATGTAAGGCTGCCCGTGGTTATCAGTGATATCTGATGGCTGCGGGTTTTTTGATGGTCATTTTAAATCTATCATAGTTGCGGTTTTTCTGTTTTTTTCGGTTTACTAACGCTTGACAAGTAACAGCGTTGTCGTTACAATGAAAGCAGATTGGAGGTGTTCTCATGGAAAAAACAGCTACATTGAATTTAAGAGTAAACCCTGCCTTGAAGCAGGATGCAGAATCGGTACTTGGAAGACTGGGCATTCCCATGTCTACAGCTGTTGATA
>JAILKW010000188.1 GCA_024693455.1 Lachnospiraceae bacterium | reverse complement strand
CGCAACGGATCCTTTAATGATGAAATATCCATATTTGACCCCGAAGATTCACTTCGCGAAGCAACTGTTATTTTAAGCGATGATGACAGGGAATTTTCCGGTAAACTCATATATGAAGGCAACGGTGATGAAAAAGACTATCTGATAGACAAGATCATCTTTAAAATAGGCAGTCGAAGTGAAGACAATGATGCAAATCTTAACTCTAAAGTAGTAAGTCGACATCATGCAAGGATAACTGTAGAAAAAGGTATATATTATCTCGAAGACCTAAACTCAACCAACGGGACTTTTATTAACGGAAAGCTTATTGATTACCGCGAAAAAGTAAGGCTTAACCGTATGGATTCCATTCATTTTGCAGATGTAAGATACAGGATCGTGTAGTGCTCCCGTTACTTGCCAAATAAACTCTAAAGCGGTATTATATTTGGCATGAAGATCAATATTTACTACGGCGGAAGAGGCGTACTTGACGATCCCACGCTCGGCGTTTTGGAACAGGTTGAGCAGGTTTTGGGAGAGCTTCGGGTAGAGATCGGACGCTACAATATTTACGAACAAAAAAATAAAATATCCACTCTTCCCCAGACTATAAGAGGTGCTGACGGTATCATTTTGGCAACCACTGTCGAATGGCTGGGGATCGGCGGAAATATGACACAGTTTCTTGATGCATTATGGCTTTACGGTGATAAAGAAGAAATCGAACATATTTACATGCAGCCCATAGTTATCTCCACGACCTACGGAGAAAGGGAAGGTATCCTTGCTCTTGAAAATGCATGGGAGATCCTCGGCGGTCAACTTTGTGAGGGCTTATGCGGTTATGCAGAAAACTTAAAGGCATTTAAAGAAAATTCGGCCTTTGCAAAAACCATCGAAAAAAAGGTGGAAAATTTCTACCGAACCATATCAAGAAAGACCGAAGGTTTGCCCTGCTCCAATCAGGCTGTCAGAAGAAGTGTACTCAGGAATACCACAATGAAGCTTACACCTCAGGAAAGCGACCAGCTTTCTGTCTTTGTCTCCAATGACAATTATGTTGCCAGACAAAAACAGGATATTTCCGATCTTTCCGCAGTCTATAAAGATATGCTTGGTGAACAGGACAATACGGTTGATAAGGATTTCGTAAATGCTTTTTTATCACACTTCAAACCTTTTGAAGATTTTAAAGCTTCCTATGCCTTTGAGATAGAAGGTAAGCCTGTTCCGCTGGTAGTCTCAATAGACAGAGACAGGATCGAATGCGGATATAAAAATATAACAGAATCCGGTATTGATGTTATCATCCGTATAAGCATTGATTGTATGAATGAGATAACCAACGGACGTATGACTTTTACACGTGCTTTTAATTCAGGCAAAATGTCTGCAAAAGGACAGTTTTCGACACTTCGAAAACTTGATGAAATATTTGTTTTTGCAAAATGGGGAAGGAGTACACAATGAAAGACGATTGTATTTTTTGTAAACTTGCTAACGGCGTAATACCCACCAACATGATATATGAAGACGATACCTTTGCGGTCATCATGGATGCTTCACCTGTCAGCCGCGGACATGCTCTTATCTTACCCAAAGAACACGCCGCCAATTTATTCGAGTTGCCGGAAGAGACAGCATCAAAGCTCATGCCTCTTGCCAAAAAGCTTGCTTCACACATGAAAGAAAAACTCGACTTTGACGGACTCAATATCCTTCAAAACAACGGAGAGACTGCAGGACAAAGTGTTTTCCATTTTCATATGCATCTTGTTCCCAGATACAAAGACGCTGCCAACAACGACAAACTTCTTCAGTTTGCTACTGCAGGTTTGTCAGCAGATGAAATAAAAGAAATTGCCGATGATCTCAAAACTGTTTAAAATCGCAAATCTGACATTCAAAATTATTTATCCGGAAGCTGTTACGCCTCCGGATAACTTTTTATTATTTGAATGTGAAAATATCAAAGAAACCTATACCTATCAGATCAGCATCACAGATAAACTTCCTTCTCCCGAAGGGGACATCATTGCAAGAAGGGAAGATATTGTCATATACAGAAACGGTGAGTATGAAACACGACTTTTAGCCGCAAGAGGCACGGAAGGCTACTACGCGTTATACCGTGAGCTTCCGGATGATCACTGCAGCATATTTCTGGACAGATCGTATTCGGACCTTTTTTCCCTGGACACGGTTTTTTCCTCACTTTTTGCACTTGAAAGGCGCCTACTTTCCCTCGGTGGCTTTGTACTGCACTGTGCATACTTAAATCATAAAGAAAAAGCCATCCTGTTCTCCGCTCCATCGGGAGCCGGCAAATCCACTCAAGCCGGACTTTGGGAAAAATACCGCGGTTCAAAAACAGAAAACGGGGACCGGGCACTTATAATAAAAGAAGACGGAAAATGGTTTGCCTGCGGATGGCCTGTTTGCGGATCTTCAGAGATCTGCAATAACACCAAACATCAGATATTGACCGTTGTCACACTTGATAAGGCAACTGACAACTCGATCAGACCTCTTTCCGGAATGCAGGCCTTTTCAAAACTCTACAGCGAAGTTACCGTCAATTCCTGGGATAAAAAATCAGCCGTAAATGCCATGGATCTCTTGGAAGATTTCGTAAAGGAGATCCCGGTTTATCATCTGGCCTGCGATATATCGGAAAAGGCTGTTGAAACTCTTGAAAGTATGATATCAGACTTATGAAAACAAATGAATATCTGGATATATTAAAAGAACAGGTCTCCATTGGTAAAGAAGCCTCCATGATAATCACCGGAAACAGTCTGGCTCCTTTTTTATACCATGGAAGCGATGTTATTTATTTTTCAAAACCCAAAGCTCCTCCGCAAAGAGGAGATATGGTCTTCTTTAACAGACCAAACGGCCAATATGTAATGCATCGACTTATAAAAAAGAAGGGCGAAGACTGTTATTTTTTGGGTGATAATCAAACCGACATTGAAGGCCCTCTCCCGGAAAAATGCATCTTTGCCGTTGTTACAAGGGTA
>JAILKW010000141.1 GCA_024693455.1 Lachnospiraceae bacterium | reverse complement strand
GGCAGGTTCTGATGAGTCCAAGAATCTTCGCCGTGCATTTGCAACCATCTTCTCTGTATACAGGGATGTGGCAATCGATTCTTATTACGGAGAAGCTGCAGAAGTTATTAATTATCCCATTTCAAATACTTCATGGGCAGCGCCCAGACCTACAGATTCCGATTACCAGGTGGCATTTTCAAAGGATGTTGAAGGAAACGATATTTACACATCAGACATGAGCGCTGAAGATAAGTATGAAGCAGCCAAGAAGGCAGCACTCGGATTCTTAGAGGCAGCAGGCTATAAGGTTAAGGGTGGAAAAGTGACCGGAGCACCTAAGGGAGCTAAGACTGAGTATGAGATCATGATCCCCGGAGACGGAACAGGAGATCATCCTGCATTTATGATCCTTACAGAGGCTAAAAAAGCATTTGATTCCATAGGCATCAACCTTATAATCAACGATCTTACGGATTCAACCCAGCTTTGGGACGGACTTCGTGCAGGAACTGTAGATATGTGGACAGCTGCATGGGGAGCAACACCCGATCCCGATATGTATCAGGTTTACTATTCAGATGCAAAACATAAGGGAGCTAACCCCGGTGGTTCAGCATATCAGTATGGCATTATGGATGAAGAGCTTGATCAGCTTATCATGGATGCGCGTGAGTCACTTGATCAGGAGTACAGAAAGACAGTTTACAAGGCTGCTCTTGATAAGGTTATAGATTGGGCTTGTGAGATACCCAATTATCAGAGACAGGATGCAATAATCTTCTCAGAGGAGAGAGTTAACACATCCACTATTACACCTGATATCACACCTTTCTATAAGTGGTTTGCAGAAATTAACAATATGGAGATGAAGTAATCTTTGTCATCTAAAACGATAGCATCGGAGTCATATCCGGCTCCGATGCGTTCGCTTTCGATGAGAAAGGGAAACGGAGGATACAAAAGTGAGAAAGTATATCGTGAAGCGACTGCTCATTTCGGTGGTGATATTGCTGATCGTCGCATTTCTTATCTATGTTTTGATGAGGAGTTTGCCGGCATCATATCTTGAAAAGATAGCAATGCAAAAATCACAGCAGCCGGGTTCTAAGAGCTATGAGGAGTGGCTTGAGCAGCTGGCAGCAACCTATGATATGGATAAGGGCCTTATTCCGGGATTCTTCGGTTGGTGTTCAAAGGCAATCAGAGGACAATTCGGAGACAGTTGGTTTTGGACGGTTCCTGTTACACAGAAGTTTTCAGAATCGGTTTGGCTCTCGTTTATAATGGGTGGGATCGCATTTATCCTTGAAATACTTATTGCTATTCCCCTGGGAGTTCTTTCCGCCACAAAGCAGTACTCGAAAACCGACTATGCGATCACGATAGTAGCGCTTACATGTTATTCGTTCCCCACTTTCTTTTTCGCATCACTGCTTAAACTGGTATTTTGCGTAAAGCTACGGTGGCTGGACCTTGGAGGTCTGATAGGGCGAAATTACGAACAGATGTCTTCCGCAGGGCAGTTTTTCGACAAAGCGGTCCATTTGATATTGCCGGTTACCACGCTTGTGGTGGTTTCGATAGGTTCCTTAATGCGTTACACAAGAACAAATATGCTTGAGGTTTTGAATGCCGATTATATCCGGACAGCAAGAGCAAAAGGTCTTTCGGAGAAAAAGGTAATAAATCATCATGCGTTCAGGAACACTCTTATCCCCCTTGTTACAATACTCGGAGGATCATTACCCGGACTTTTTGCAGGTGCTCTT
Organism: Lachnospiraceae bacterium; assembly: GCA_024693455.1. Classification (GTDB taxonomy): domain Bacteria; phylum Bacillota; class Clostridia; order Lachnospirales; family Lachnospiraceae; genus Weimeria. The sequence continues at coordinate 5,195 of JAILKW010000141.1, read as the reverse complement.
ATAACCGAGACACTGTTTTCGATACCGGGAATAGGTTTTGTTTCTTATCAGTCAATGGTTCAGGGAGATATACCTTTTTCCATGTTCTATCTTGTATTTATGTCAGTGCTTACCCTTTTGGGCAATCTGATATCGGATATACTTTATGCGGTAGTCGATCCCAGAGTACGTATAGCATAGAAAGGAGGGAATACAGTTGAGCGATGAAATAAAAAACGAACAAAATGATAACTATTCCCTCAATGACGACAGACGTGTAAAAACGCTTTCGCCCGGAGCTCTGGTTGCGAGGAGATTTTTCAGAAACAGAGTAGCCGTTACGGGACTTGTCATTTTGGCATTTATGTTTATATTCTCATTTGTGGGAGGAGCTGTTACACCTTATACGCAGGACCAGCTCTTTTACAGAAATGATTCACAAAAAAAGCAGTATGCTGCTGTTAAAGAAAATACGGAATTCAGATACGAGCTGGCAGACGGAGAAGATTTCCCTACAATGGCACAGGCGAAATTTATTCTTGCCAGAAAAAAGGGAGATAAGGGAGAGTTTGAGACAGGTGATGCCAAATACCTGTTTGAAAAGCAGGGTGAAGAATTTTATGCGATCTATAATTCATCAAACAAGCTTATCGCCTTTGGATCTTACGATCTTATAGAAGTAAAAAATAAAGATTATAATAATTTTGAATTTAAATACGAGCTTGTAAAGGCGGTTTCAAACAAGCAGGATGAGCTCAAATACAAGAAGGATAAGTTTTCTATAAGTGAAGACGGAATCGTTACTGACAGTTCTTCAAATATAATTGCAAGTGCTTCAAGATATATTATCCGTGCACTTGCCAATGATATTATTCTTGGTGATGACTATAAGGAGCAGCTTCTTGCAGCTATTGAATCCGGAAGTGAGGATTTCACTTTTGTTAATGCGGATGGAGATGAGGCTGTTTACTCTTTCAAATATGATGCAGCCACCCAGACATGGGAGATCATGGAGAGCGTAGATACCAGAGTATTCGATACCTACAGCTTCCCTACCAAAAAGCACCCTTTGGGAACAGACAGAAACGGAATGGATATGCTTACACGTCTTATGTACGGTGGACGCGTATCTTTGTACATTGGTTTCATAGTAGTTTTCATTGAATCCCTTATCGGAGTTGTACTCGGCGGTGTTTCGGGTTACTTCGGAGGCTGGATCGACAACCTTATAATGAGGATAGTGGATGTATTTTATTGTATCCCTTCAATGCCCCTTATTATCATCCTGGGTTCTGTCATGGATACCATGCACGTAGATCCTCAGATACGAATGATATATCTTATGCTGATCCTTGGATTTTTAGGATGGCCAGGAATCGCAAGACTTGTTCGTGGTCAGATCCTCTCACTTCGTGAGCAGGAATTTATGACTGCAACGGAAGCAACAGGTATCAGGGCGTCAAGAAGAATATTCAGACATCTCATACCCAACGTAATTCCCCAGCTCATTGTTACCATGACAATGAATCTTGGAAATACGATAATTACCGAGGCAACACTTTCTTTCCTCGGACTCGGTGTAAAATTCCCCTTCGCTTCATGGGGAAATATCATAAACGATGTTAATGACACATATGTACTTACAAATTACTGGTTTATCTGGATCCCCGCAGGTGTCTGCCTTCTTGCAACGGTCCTCGCCTTCAACCTTGTCGGCGACGGCCTCCGCGACGCGTTTGATCCAAAGATGAAGCGATAATAGGGGATCAAATACATGTGGTTTGAATTCATTCAAAACCACATGTATTTGAGACCCGAACGGCCATGAGTATGTAGTGCGGTAGCACGGAATACGAATGGACGTAGGATTGCGAGAGCGCGAAGCGGCGGAGCAATCCGTATTATCGCGGTATAGTAGGGGAATCAAGTACATGCGCTTTGAATTTATTCAAAGGGGCATGTATTTGAGACCCGAACGGCCATGAGTATGTAGTGCGACAGCACGGAATACGAATGACCGTAGGATTGCGGGAGCGCGAAGCAGCGGAGCAATCCGTATTATCGCGGTGTAGTAGGGTAAGTAGGGTACCTCATTAAATCAAAGGAGCTATAAATGGCTAATAAAAAAGAAAACGGGTATCTCACCTCCAAAGAGATACGCGCTATTTCAAAAGAAAACCGCCGTATAACGGGGGAAATGGAAAAAAAGTGGAAACGTAAAAATGTTCCCGAAAGTGAATATATCACAAAGATGCGAGATCCCCAAAATGCAGTGGAATTTGATGATCTTCACAGTTATTTTTACACCGACTCGGGAGTCGTAAAATCCGTAGACGGAGTATCTTTTGATGTTCCCATCGGAAAGACAGTCGGTATAGTCGGTGAATCGGGCTGCGGTAAATCCGTAACATCCCTGTCTTTGATGCAGCTTCTTCAGCGCCCTCAGGGTCAGATAGTTTCCGGAGAGATCAGACTCAACAGAGGTGGTAAGGTTTATAATATTGCTAACACACCCCAGGAGATCATGCAGGATCTTCGCGGAAATGCGATATCAATGATCTTTCAGGAGCCAATGACATCCCTCAATCCTGTTTTTCGTATCGGAGATCAGGTGGACGAGGTTATTGCGCTTCATGAAGGAAAAGGGAAAAGCAAAGAAGAGATCCGCAGACAGACAATAGAGGCCTTGGAACTTGTAGGTATAGCTAACAGTGAGGGCGTTGCGAAAATGTTCCCCCACGAGCTTTCCGGTGGTATGAGACAGCGTGTAATGATAGCAATGGCTCTTGCCTGCCATCCGAGAGTTATAATAGCGGATGAGCCTACCACAGCTCTTGATGTTACGATTCAGGCACAGATACTTGACCTGCTCCGTGATCTTAAGGACAGGATCAATGCTTCTATAATGCTTATCACGCATGATCTTGGTGTTATAGCCGAGATGGCTGATTACGTTGTTGTAATGTACGCAGGAAGAGTGGTTGAAAAAGGAACAGCGGAAGAGATATTCTATCATCCTTCTCATCCTTATACACTGGGACTTATGGCTTCAAAGCCGGTTGTCGGACGTAAAGTTTCGGAACTTTATTCCATCCCGGGTAAGGTTCCCAATCCCATAAATATGCCGGATTACTGCTATTTCAGAGATCGTTGTGAATTAAAACTCGGTTGCTGTGACGGCGAGTATCCTCATGAGATAAGGCTTTCGGATACACATGTAGTAAGCTGCTACAGATATTACGAAGAGCATAAAGATGAGGCTAAGATGAACACAAACTCCAATCTTATTAAAACAGCGGAGATAGCAGCCTCACGTGAGGAGGTGAAGGAAGATGCCTAATTCAGATTACATCCTTGAGGTAAAGGATCTTAAAAAATACTTCCCTATTAAGGGAGGCTATCTGGACAGAAAAGTCGGAAGCGTTAAAGCTGTTGACGGAGTTACTTTTTCACTTCCGAGGGGTACCACGATGGGACTCGTTGGAGAGTCGGGCTGCGGTAAAACAACCACAGGCCGTACTATCCTAAGACTTGCCGGAGAAAAGACAGGAGGATCTGTACTGTTTGAAGGCAAAGAAGTATATGATCTGGACAAAAAACAGATGAGAGCTCTTCGCACAAAGATGCAGATTATATTCCAGGATCCGTTCTCATCCCTTTCTCCCCGTCTTCCGGTCGGAGAGATAATAGGTGAAGCCGTTAAAGAGCATAATATTGTTCCAAAAGCCGAGTATGAAGAATATATTGATAAGGTAATGGATGAATGCGGACTTCAGCCTTTTCACAAGAGCAGATATCCCCATGAGTTTTCGGGAGGACAAAGACAGAGGATATGTATTGCGAGAGCACTTGCGCTAAATCCCGACTTTGTTGTATGTGATGAGCCTGTATCAGCACTTGACGTTTCGATCCAGGCACAGATTATCAATCTTTTAAATAAACTTCAGGAGGAAAGGCATCTTTCGTATTTATTTATTTCGCATGATCTTTCTGTTGTAGAGCATATTTCGGATTCCGTTGGAGTTATGTATCTGGGTAATTTGGTTGAGTACGGAAAGAAGGAAGATATATTCAGAAATCCCCTTCATCCTTATACAAAGGCACTTTTCTCAGCTATTCCCAATCCGGATCCGCATGCAAAGATGAACAGGGTTGTACTTGAAGGTTCCATTCCTTCACCGGCTAATCCTCCGAGTGGATGTAAGTTCCATACACGTTGTCCTTATGCTACGGAGCGTTGTAAGACAGAACTTCCGATCCAAAGAGAGATGGAGAAGGGACATTTTGTATCATGTCACGAAGCAAAATAAATGATGATGACAGAGTGATAGCCGACATGAGTTCGGTCGACAGGCCATCCCTTGCAGGAGACTGGTTTGGGAGGGCTTATTTCGGAAAGGATTCTGTTTTTCGGAATACCAAAAAAGCTATTATAAAAGATGATGGTGAAAATATACCCGATGAGTCTACGGATGCAAACATTGTCAGCGAACCTTCTGCCTCTGAGCGAAGAGCTTTTATGGCAGGATCCTTACGTGCGGGACTTCTTATAGGTGGAGTTTATATCATAGTGTTTGGGATATTTATCGCTTTGCTGTTGTTGATTTGGAAATGATTGATGGGGGAAAGGTTTTATGGATCTAAGAAAACCTGAAAATGAAAAATATTTAAAGACCGGCATTACAGTTGTGGCGATAGTTTTTATATGCATGCTGATAGGGGTTGTGATTTTTGACAGGGAAAGTGTGGGAAAGTGGATTGCATCGCTTTTTGCGATTGTTAAGCCCTTTGTGTACGGAGCCGCTATCGCTTATCTGCTTACACCTTTATGTAATTTTTTCGAGAAAAAGCTTGTAAGTGCCTTTGGAGAAAAGATTAGAAAAGCTTCTAAAATTATAGCCATAGTGCTTTCCATTTTGGCCGGAATACTTTTGGTTGCGGGTTTATTGCTTCTTGTAATCCCGGAGGTTGCAAAGAGTATAGTTACGCTTGCCCAGCAGATACCTGAGCTTATGGAAAAAGGCAATAATAACATAAATCAAATGCTGGAGAATTATCCTTCCATACTTGTTTATTGGCAGGATCTTTATGAGAAGATAAATACGAAATTGCAGGAATGGATGCAAACGGATCTTGTTCCCAAGGCAACACAGATCTTAAGTGAGGTTGCGGTAAAGATCTCAGATATTGTAACGATGCTGAAAAATGCGTTTCTC
>JAILKW010000118.1 GCA_024693455.1 Lachnospiraceae bacterium | reverse complement strand
AGAAACCTTTATCTCACAACTCAGCTTATTGAGCTTTCAATACCGGTAGTTGTAGCTGTTAACATGATGGACGTTCTGGAAAAGAACGGAGACAAACTTTTTGCCGATAAACTTTCAAAGGAACTCGGTGTAAAAGTAGTTGAGATTTCAGCTCTTAAGTCAACAGGTATCGAGAAAGCAGCTTCTTTAGCTATAGAGGAAGCTAAGAAGGGAACTGTTGTTGTTCCCAAGCATACTTTCGGAGGTCCTGTAGAGCATGCATTTGCACATATTGAGGAACTTGCTCTTCATGATATGGAGGAGCGTTATCAGAGATGGTATGCTATCAAGCTTTTTGAAAGAGATGATAAGATACAGGAAAAGCTTGGAATTAAAAAGGATATAATCGATCATATAGAAAATGATATTAAAAATTGTGAAAATGAGCTTGGAGATGATGCTGAGAGTATCATAACAGCCGAGCGTTACAATTACATCGGTACTATAATAAACAATGTTATTAAAAAACAGAAGAGGGCTGAGACGGTTTCAGATAAGATCGACAGGATAGTTACAAACCGTATCCTTGCACTTCCTATCTTTGCACTCGTAATGTTTATAGTTTATTATGTTTCCGTAACTACGGTCGGAACATATGCAACAGATTGGGCCAATGACGGACTTCTTGGTGATGATGGATGGAACTTCCTTGGAATAGAAGGCCTTCATATCCCCGGATTACACGCAGCTGTAGGTACATTACTTGACAATATCGGCTGTGCTGATTGGCTTAAAGGACTTATCAATGACGGTATTATTGCCGGTGTCGGCGCAGTACTTGGATTCGTTCCCCAGATCCTCATACTCTTCATTTTCCTTGCCTTCCTTGAGGGCTGTGGATACATGGCAAGAGTTGCATTTATCATGGATCGTATCTTCCGTCGTTTTGGTCTTTCCGGAAAATCTTTCATACCCATGCTTATCGGATCAGGATGCGGAATCCCCGGTGTTATGGCTTCACGTACCATTGAGAGCGAGAGAGATCGTCGAATGACTATTATGACAACGACTTTCGTTCCCTGCGGAGCTAAACTTCCGATCATAGCTCTTATTGCAGGTGCATTCTTTGGTAATGCAGGCTGGGTTGCTACATCAGCATATTTTGTTGGTGTTGCTGCAATAGTTGTGTCCGGTATCATACTTAAAAAGACAAAGATGTTTGCCGGAGATCCTTCACCTTTCGTAATGGAGCTTCCTGCATATCATCTTCCTACAGTTGGTTCCGTATTAAGAAGCATGTGGGAGCGTGGATGGTCATTTATCAAGAAGGCCGGAACAGTAATCCTTCTTTCAACCATCGTACTTTGGTTCCTTATGAGCTTCGGTACGGTAGACGGACAGTTCAGAATGCTTGAGCCTTTGGAGATTGAATCTTCAATCCTTGCAGGCATAGGAAAAGTATTCAGCTTTATATTCAAGCCTCTCGGATTCGGAACATGGCAGCTTTCGGTTGCAGCCGTTACCGGACTTATCGCAAAAGAGAATGTTGTAGCTACTCTTGGTATGACCTACGGTATTGCCGAGGTTGCTGAGGACGGTGCAGAGTACTGGGAGACTCTTGCAGCATCGGTTCCCGCAATAGCAGGTTATTCATATCTTGTATTTAACCTTCTTTGCGCACCCTGCTTCGCTGCAATGGGAGCTATCAGACGTGAAATGAACAACACTAAATGGTTCTGGTTTGCAATCGGATATCAGTGCATACTTGCCTGGGTTGTATCACTTTGTATTTTCCAGATCGGTGGACTTTTCACGGGAGCAGTAAGTTTCGGACTCGGAACTATCATTGCGATCGTATTCGTGATCGGACTTGTTTATCTCCTTGTAAGAAAGGGAGCTGAGCAGTCAAAAGAAGTTGTTATGAATTAACTTATGATTTAGGAGGTGTATTATGGGTACTGCGGTCGTATTGGTAATTTTATGCGGTGTTGTCGCGGCTGTGGTTCGCAGCATCGTTAAAGATAAAAAGAGTGGTAAATCCCTTTGCGGAGGAGATTGTTCCAAGTGCAAAGGATGTCATTAAGTTAATAATAAAAGGAGGCAGTGTTATGGTCTGCCTCCTTTTTGGTTTGACTTGGTGTTTAGAAATCCCCCGCCACCGGGCATTAGCTTAGATGGGGTTCTAACAAATTTACTCTGCCCTTACAATGCTTTATTTAATTGTCCCTGCTCTCTACTATGAGGACGGTTCCTTCACGGAAAGTGATGTCGCCTTCTTCGGAAGTTATTTCGTTGCTGACCGTTAAGGTGGAAAAATCATCAATATCTATATCATCCAAAGGGTAAGCAAAACCGGTCATATTAAGACCGCGTACCGGACCGCCTATGGGAAACAGGGAAACGTATTTACCGTATTGGTCGTTTCGGCCTATTGTAATATGCCCTTTGCTGTCGGGAGTGGCCCTATACATTCTGACACGGTTAAGTGTATCGAGAATAGTGAGGCACCTGCCTTTTTCAAGAGCAAGGCCCAGAAGTCTTATATTGGCGATGGAGTGGTCAAGCCTGCGGCCTGTACCGCCTAGAATATAGATGTCACCCTTACGTTCCAGTGCAAGTTCAAGGGCTGCCTGGGTATCTGTTGCGTCTTTTATCGGGTTTAGTCTTATTACTGTTGCATCACCGACTTTTTCATAGGTTTCTATTGCCACTTTATCCATTTCGCTTACGGAGTCAAAGTCACCTATGACTGCGTGTGGACGAATACCCATGCGTATCAGGTGAGAAAGGCCTTTGTCGGCCGCGATTATAAAATTATTTTTTTCGGTTAAAAGATTGCGAGCGAGATCTTCATCGAAAATTCCGCCACAGACTATGATTATTTTTTCCATAACTGTCTCCGTTTCGTATAATTTAATGATTAATATAATTATACTATTAGGGGCTTGAAAATAAAACCGTAAAACGTATATAATTAGACGACAACTATGGCGTAAATATGTTCCGGCTTATGTACTCTTTTAAATCGGAATAGTTATTCTTTGACTGTAGCTTA
>JAILKW010000097.1 GCA_024693455.1 Lachnospiraceae bacterium | reverse complement strand
ATTTATAATGTCATCCATTGTAAGCTTATGTTCATTACTTTCATTAATGAAATCACTTATATTTCTCTTTACTATATCCAGTGTAAGTTCATTATTTAATGAAATAAGCTTTAATTTATTTGTAGCTCCGGTAAGCTCTCTTATATTTGATTTTATATTGCTGGCAATATAATCAATTACATCATCGCTTATATCCAGGTTATATTTTTCAAAATTCTGTCTTAAGATAGCAGCTCTTGTTTCATAATCCGGAGGTTTGATATCTGCTATCATGCCCATATCAAATCTGGATTTAAGTCTTTCCTCCAATGTTTTAAGCTCTTTTGGAGGTTTATCTGAAGATATTATTATTGCCTTGTTTGCCGAATGAAGTTCATTAAAGGTATGAAAGAATTCTTCCTGTGTACTGTCTTTATTTTGAATGAACTGTATATCATCAAGCAGCAGGACATCCAGATTTCTGTACTTTTTTCTGAATGCATCCATTGCCTGGCTTCCTGTCTTCAGTGATTTGATAAGATCATTTGTAAACTGTTCCGATGTAACATAGAGCACGCTTAGGGAAGGATCATTTGATAATATATAATGCCCTATTGCATGCATAAGGTGTGTTTTTCCTACTCCGGGTCCTCCATATAAAAACAGTGGATTATAATCCTGTCCCGGATTTTCGGCAACAGCAACAGCAGCCGAATGGGCAAATTCGTTATTTTTTCCGACAACGAAGTTTTCAAAGGTATATTCGCTTTTCAGATCCGGATATATCCTGCCTTTTGAAGGATCGGTATTATTTATCTCACCTGTTTCTTCGTCTGTTTTCTTTCTTATTACAAATACTACTTCATATTCCCTGCCCGTATATTCATCTATGGCAACACGGAGCATTTCCACATATCTTTTATTATAATAATCTATACCTATACTGTTTTCCTGATCGAAGGGTATAAGTATGAATACATTTTCATCGGAAATTTTTTTAATTTCCAGGGGTTTGATAAAGGTCTTAAAAGCGGTATCGGATATACCGAATTCTTCTTTTAAGTTATCCTTTATGCTTTCCCAGTCTGCTATAAGATCCTGCATTTTATTATAATTCTCCAAAAATTAGACATTTAGAACCACATAACATCATACCCCAACTTAATTTTTTTTGCAAATAATTAAAGCATTTATCCACAATGTGATTGTGGAAAATGTTGTTTAGTTTACATATTCATTAAAAATAAAAAATATAAATAAAATTTCCACAAAAGTTATTTTTTTTTAAATTTATAATTTCAACAGTTATGAAATTAGAAATATTTATGCTTTTTTAAACTTTTAGGCTAATTATTAACAATTGTATCCACAAATTGTCCACAAAATGTTGATAGTTTTATGTAATCTTTACTTTTATTTCCAAATTTTTTCTTGACGGAAAAATGCTCTTAATATACAATAATCAACAGCGTTTTTTGTATGAATGGCTTATTTTCAAAAAAAATTAAAGGAGGTAATGACCATGTGGATGACATATCAGCCTAAAAAAAGGCAGAGATCTAAAGTGCACGGCTTCAGGGCCAGAATGAAAACAGCCGGCGGACGTAAGGTGCTCGCTGCAAGAAGAGCAAAGGGAAGAGCAAAACTTACTGTATAGACCGCACTTTGTGTGGTCTTATTTTTCGGATGAAAAAAACCATAAGCTTAAAAAATTATTTACAGTTCAAGGCAGTTTATAATAAGAGAAAAGCAAAAAGTGATAAGTATATAACCCTCTTCATACGAAAAAACGGTCTTGATATAAACCGTCTTGACATTTCCGTCAGCAAAAAGGTAGGCAACAGTGTTGAAAGACACAGGCTGACGCGGTTGATAAGAGAAAGCTACAGACTGCATGAGGATGAGTTCAATAGTGGTTTGGACATAGTAGTCGTTGGTAAAGCAGGCGCCAATCCCAAAAAGGATGAAAAAGATTATCCCATAAAGTGCAGGGATATAGAAAGATCCTTATTAAAGCTTGCAGGTTATCATAAAATCTTGGTATGAAAAAAATACTGATTGCGTTGATAAATATTTATAAAAAATATATTTCTCCGTATAAAGGAACAAAATGTCCTTATTTTCCGTCTTGTTCCGATTACGCTTTAGAGGCTCTTGAAAGATATGGATCTGTGAAAGGGTCTTTTCTTGCTGTCTGGAGGATACTTCGATGCAATCCGTTTTCTAAAGGCGGAGCAGATCCCGTTGATGATAAGATATTTAAGCGGTATCTGTTTTTGAGATCAGGAGGTAAGATTTGATTCATGGTATTTTGCTGACTCAGGATGAAGGAAAGATCCTGGGTCCGGTAGTAAAGCTTCTGGGATTTATATTAAACGGAATATTTAATGTATTAAATATGATAGGAATCCCGAATGTCGGACTTGCGATCATTATTTTTACATTGATCATCTATATCTGTCTGCTGCCCCTTACCATTAAGCAGCAGAAATTTTCCAAGCTTTCGGCCATAATGTCACCGGAGCTTAATTCCATTAAGGAAAAATATAAGGGAAAGACAGATCAGGTATCAATGCAGAAGCAAAACGAGGAGATGAACCTGGTTTATAAAAAATACGGGGTTTCTCCCACCGGAAGCTGTGTGCAGCTTCTTATCCAGATGCCCATACTTTTGGCACTTTACAGGGTTATCTACAATATCCCGGCTTATGTTGATATTAT
>JAILKW010000077.1 GCA_024693455.1 Lachnospiraceae bacterium | reverse complement strand
GGATGACTTTCCTTAAGAGAAGCTGCCGAAATCTTGACCATACGACTGTTGTCGTGAAGATCTTTGATGGTGGGAGCGCCACAGTATCCCATTCCCGAACGGATACCGCCGACAAGCTGGAAGATAACATCCTCAAGTCTTCCCTTGTAAGCAACCCGGCCTTCAACACCTTCGGGAACAAGCTTTTTGGCTCCGTCCTGGAAGTAACGATCCTTTGAGCCGTTTTCCATGGCAGCAATTGAACCCATTCCTCTGTATACCTTGTATTTTCTGCCGCCGAAGAATTCAAAATCTCCGGGTGCTTCATCACAGCCTGCAAACATACTTCCCATCATGCAGACATTTCCTCCGGCTGCGAGAGCCTTTGTCATATCTCCGGAGTACTTGATTCCTCCGTCTGCGATGACCGGGATACCGTCTCTTTTTGCTTCGTTATAGCAATCCATGATAGCGGTGATCTGAGGAACACCGATACCTGCAACAACTCGCGTTGTACAGATGGATCCGGGTCCGATACCTACCTTTACTGCGTCCGCACCTGCATCTATGAGTGCTCTGGTTGCTTCGGCTGTAGCTATATTACCTGCGATCACCTGAAGATCGGGATATGCGTTTTTAATATTCTTGATAGCATCGATTATGTTTTTGGAGTGACCGTGTGCCGAGTCAACTACGATAACATCTACGTGAGCCTTGACCAAAGCCTCGATACGCTCCATCATGTTGCCTGTTATACCAACTCCGGCTCCGCAAAGAAGTCTTCCCTGTGAATCTTTTGCGGAAAGAGGATATTTAATCTGTTTTTCGATATCCTTGATAGTGATAAGACCTTTAAGATTACCGTCTTTATCAACAATGGGAAGCTTTTCCTTTCTTGCTTTTGCAAGGATCTTTTTGGCTTCTTCATGGGTGATGCCTTCGGGCGCGGTTATCAGATTCTCGGAGGTCATGGATTCGGAGATCTTTTTGGTAAAGTCTTCTTCAAACTTAAGATCACGGTTTGTTATGATACCGACAAGTTTTGTACCTTCAGTAATGGGTACGCCGGATATACGGAATTTGGCCATCAGATCATCAGCATCCTGAAGTGTATGATTGGGCGAGAGTGAAAACGGATCTGTGATAACACCGTTTTCCGAACGCTTAACCTTGTCAACTTCATCGGCTTGTGCCTCGATGGACATATTCTTGTGAATGATACCTATTCCGCCCTGACGAGCCATGGCGATCGCCATGCGATGCTCGGTAACGGTGTCCATAGCAGCACTCATCATAGGAATATTGAGAGTGATCTTTTTTGTGAGCTGTGTGTGCAGATCGATCATATTGGGCGTTACCTCAGAATAAGAGGGTACTAAAAGTACGTCATCAAAAGTAATGCCATCGCCTATTATTGTCGCCATATTTACCTCCGTTTTTCTTAAACATTTTGAGTAGTCTACCATAAATCATTACACCTTGCAACTACTTGATTTCAAGACTTGTAAGGTATTTTGCAATACATTCAAGTCCTTCGTCCGAGAAGTCTTCAAAATGTTGTATCTTCTCATCATCCGAAGTTGCATCAAAGGCGTAAGGCCCATACCAGGTGGTTACGAGAAATCTGGGAGCCGCTTCAGTTTCAGCTTCGTCTCCTTCGTATTTTTCTATTCTGTAGCGCAGCGAGCCGCTGCTGCCGGTAAATATTCCCCGTCCGTAATATCCGAGGGAAAGAAGATCTGTTTTTTTGATCATAAAAGCCTCCGACAGAAGACTCAAAAATGAGCCGTATTTTGATCATCGCTTTAGCGATACGATCCCAATATTGTATTTTTATAATGATAACACATCGGGGGTTATTTTTCTTGCGATTTTTATTAAAAATAGTTACCATAAAAACATAAATGTCCTACAGACGGATCCATCGTCTGCCATACAGTTTACGGAGGGATCGATTTGGCTGAGTTAATTGAAAAACAGCAGGAAATTATTAACAATAAGATAACCGGACTTACCGGGGAAGAGGTGTCTCGTGCGCGTGCCGAAGGAAAGGTGAATGTTCAGATTGATAAAACCGCAAAAAGCGTCGGTGATATCGTAAGAGAAAATATATTTACCTATTTTAACCTGATCTTTTTGGTGCTTACCATTCTTGTTTGTGTGTCCGGTACATTCAGGAGTCTTACCTTTCTTCCTGTTGTAATAGTTAACATTTTCATAGGTATAATTCAGGAACTTCGTGCAAAAAAGGTTCTGGACAATCTTTCGGTAATGAGTCAGCCCAAGATAAAATGTATCAGAGACGGCGGAATTACTGAAGTGTCAACTCAGGAACTGGTCCTCGGAGATGTTATCATCCTTGCAAGCGGAGATCAGATACCTGCGGATGCCGAGGTTGTGGAGGGCAGTGTTAATGTAAACGAGGCCCTGCTTACCGGTGAAGCGGATGAAATAGAAAAAAACCCCGGAACAGAGCTTATGTCGGGCAGTTTTGTTGTATCCGGAGAATGTAAGGCAAAGCTTACCAGAGTCGGAGCGGATTCCTATATAAGCAGACTGACTCTTGAAGCAAAAAATATGGGCGGCGGCGAACAGTCAGAGATGGTAAGATCCATAAACAGATTTGTAATTGCAGCCGGAATAATGATAATACCCATCGGAGCTATACTTTTTGTACAGGGTATGATGAATGAAAAGGGCTTTTCCGGCAGCGTTACATCAAT
>JAILKW010000075.1 GCA_024693455.1 Lachnospiraceae bacterium | reverse complement strand
ACTCTCTTCTTGCTGTAAAATGCTCCTATTGCGCCCATTGTACCAAGTAATGTACTTATAACAGCCGCTGTAAAAGCAAGTGTAAAAGTTCCCACTATCATATCAATAAGCTCGGGCGTAGTAAACAGCGTAACATAATTTTGCAGGGAAAAAGCCCGAAGCGAACCTATCATGGTTGACTCGGAAAAACTGTAAACAGCCAGGATCAAAATAGGAAGATAAAGTATCATAAGTACCAAAAACAGCCATATCCCCTGAATAGTCTTTTTCATATGACATTTCCTCCTTCCTTCTCCTGTTTTGCTTCCGCAAACCTGCTGCTGATCCAACTGACAATCACTATAAAGAGCAGAAGTGTTGCGGATACCATTGAACCGTTATGCCAATCGTAGGACGAAAAATAGCTTCCTATCAGACTTCCCATTATAAAAGTGCTGTTATACAGCATGTCTAATACAACATAATTTGTCATTGCCGGCAGCAATACCATTGTGATACCGCTTATTATTCCGGGTGCGGTTAAAGGCAGCATTACTCTTATAATAACGCTGATCTGGCTTGCCCCAAGATCTCTTGCCGCCTCCAGCAATGCTCCATCCATTTTTTCCATTGAATTATAGATTGGAAGTATCATAAACGGCAGAAAATCATACACCTGTCCAATAATAGTATTCATAAACGGGTGCAGAGCAAGATTCCCTTCCACAAAATCAAGCACTTCTTTAAGTGCCGTAAGCCTGAGCGTAAAATTGATCCACATCGGCATTATAACCAGCATCAAAATAAAAGCATGTCCGGAAAAACTTCCTTTTGACAGGATATACGCTGTCGGATATGCGATAAGCAGGCAAAAAAATGTGGTAACTGCCGACACCATCAGGCTGTAAAGCAGTGTTCCCAATGTTTTTGGATTTGAGAAAAAATCCAAAAAGTTTTCCATTGTGGGCTGCCCCTGTCCGTTTGTAAAAGCATAATATGTCACGATAATAAGCGGCAGTACCACAAACAGTCCCAAAAAGATTCCGTACGGAATCCCCAAATGTTTTCTTAACAGTCTCATATTTTACACCATCTTATACCTGATCTTTTCCTTAGGTATAACTATACTGACACGATCACCTACATTCCAAAGCCACTCGTCATCCACATAGTAGTCCCAATCATTTTCACTTCTGACGATATAAACATAATGATCTCCTATATAGATCACAGATGCTATGTTTCCGACAACCTCACCTTCAGCTTCATCATCGGAGAGTTTGACATCGGCCGGGTCAAAAAACACTTCTATTTTTTTGCCCTTTAAAAGGAGAGGTTTCTTTTCCGCACTTCTCCATGTGGTTCCGTCATTATATGCTCCGGGGATCACCTTACTGATATCGGGTGAAAAAACGATATCTTCCAAAACTATCTGAAGATCCTCGTTAAGATTTCCGACAAATCGATTGATCGACATATCAAATGGCATAATATGAATATTTTCCGGCTTTATCTTTATACCTATCTCGGATTCGTTTTCCAATAATTCCTCACTGTACGCAGTGATCTCATTTTTTCCGACGGCAACTGTCGTCTCATAGGTATTACCGATAAACATGGTACTTATCACCTTGCCAACAAGATGTCCCTTTTCGGACTCAACCAGCCGGACATTCTCCGGTCTTATCATTGCATTTATTTTATGTCCCTGAGCCTGATCGTGATAGCACTTCCATTCCTTTGATAAAAAAGTAGCCCTGTTTGATCCGGTAACAAATCCGTTGAAAATATTTGAAACCCCGATAAAATCGGCAACAAAAATATTGGAAGGCTTACGATATATGTTTTCGGGAGTATCAGCCTGCTGGATGATACCGTCCGCCAAAACCACAACACGGTCAGACATCGTAAGTGCCTCCTGTTGATCATGGGTTACGTATACAAAGGTTATTCCCAGTTCACTGTGCATACTTCTCAGTTCAAGCTGCATTTCCTGACGCATTTTATAATCCAATGCTCCAAGAGGTTCATCAAGAAGCAAAATCTGTGGTTCATTAACAATAGCCCTCGCTATCGCAACCCTTTGCTGCTGTCCACCGGAAAGGGTTGATATCTGCCTTTTTTCAAAGCCCTCAAGATCCACTATTTCAAGAACATTTTCCACCTTAGTCCTTATGAGATCCTTTGGCATTTTTTTCTGCTTAAGTCCAAAAGCTATATTGTCATACACATTTAGAAACGGAAACAATGCATACTTTTGAAAGACCGTATTTATCGGTCTTAAATTCGGAGGCATGAGGCTGATATCCTGTCCCTCCAAAAGTATCCGTCCTTCCGTAGGAGTTTCAAAACCTCCAAGCATTCGAAGTATGGTTGTCTTTCCACATCCCGAAGGTCCGAGAAGTGTTAAAAATTCACCTCTTTCTATGGAAAGCGAAAGATTCTCTATGACAGGACAATCTTTTACATAACTTTTGGTTACATTTTCAATTTCAATAAGATGTTCTTTTTCCAACTATTTATCCTCATTTATTTTCTATGCGGAATTTCTGCTGCTAAGAAAAAAAGAAGCTTCGCCATGCGAAGCTTCTTAGTTACCTTAAACTAACTCAAGTACAACCTCAAGAGCACCATCACCCTTACGCTGTCCGATCTTTATAATTCTGGTATATCCACCATGTCTTCCGGCATATTTAGGACCATACTCATCAAAAAGCTTAGCTGTAAGATCCACTCTCTTTTTCTCATTCCTCTTTGTGCCGGCCTCTTTAACATCATAAAGAACACGGAGCATCTGTCTGCGTGCATGAAGTCTTGAAGGCTTATCCTTCTTTATTGTTTTCTCTACTTCATCATAAACGGTAACTTTCTTTCCGTCTTTTACTTCCTTAACACGCTTGCCATCCTTGTCCTTCTGGGGAACCTTGGCCTTAACGGTAACTTCGTCGAAGTTATCCTTTTCCTTAATAGCAAGAGCGATAAGACCTTCTGCTATACCGGCAACTTCCTTAGCCTTAGCCTCTGTGGTAACGATACGGCCATGATATAAAAGCTGTGTTACCTGGTTACGAAGAAGTGCCTTTCTCTGTGATGAAGTTCTTCCAAGTTTACGATACTTTGACATAATTTTCCTCCTTATTGGTGGTGACCCTCTTTCGCACTCATCGGCTTTACCAAAAGCGGATCATTTTCCATCATGGAGACTCGCAGACTGCGCTCATCGGACTTACCTATCCACGAGATCCATATATTATTGTAATATTTATTCTTCTGAACGACGAAGTCCAAGACCCATATCATCAAGTTTCTGAAGGATCTCATCAAGGGACTTACGTCCAAGGTTACGCACCTTCATCATATCATCCTGTGTCTTGTCACACAGTTCCTTAACAGTACCGATGCCGGCACGCTTAAGACAATTATATGAACGAACTGTAAGTTCAAGATCTTCAATCTGCATATCGGAAAGCTGTGCCTTGCTCTCGCTGGCAGGCTCCTGAATGATTTCCATATTTGCAGCAGTATCTGAAAGATTGATAAAGAGATTAAGATGCTCTGAAAGTACTTTTGCGGCAAGCGAAACAGCCTCATCAGGATCAATGGTACCGTTCGTATACACCTCAAGAGTGAGCTTATCGTAATCTGTAACCTGACCTACACGAGTGTTCTCTACCTTCATATTTACACGCTCAATGGGTGTGTAAATAGAATCTACCGCGATAACGCCGATAGGTGTATCTTCAGTCTTATTCTTTTCGGAGCTGATATATCCGCGTCCGTTTGTAATGGTAAGCTCCATATAAAGCTTGCTGTCAGAGCCACCGTTAAGATGTGCGATACAAAGATCCGGGTTCATAACTTCAATATCACTGTCGAAATGTATATCTCCGGCTTTAACCTCGCCCTCGCCTTCAAACTCCAGATAAGCTGTTTTTATTTCATCACTCATACTGCTGTTTCGAAGTGCAAGCTCTTTGATGTTCATAATGATCTCTGATACATCTTCCTTTACTCCCGGAATTGATGAGAACTCATGAAGAACTCCCTCTATTTTAACCTGACTTACTGCACAACCGGGAAGGGTTGACAACATAATCCTTCTAAGAGAATTACCAAGAGTCGTACCATATCCTCTCTCAAGAGGCTCTACCACGAATCTTCCGTATTTCCTATCATCGGATATCTCAGCAATCTTAATGTTTGGTTTTTCAAATTCGAACACGAAGCTCTTCCTCCTATATTCGTAAAAAAGTGTTCCAAAGTAGCAATAATTTTAAAACTGCGTTAAATTACTTTGAATACAACTCGACAATCAACATCTCATCTACGGGGATATCAATCTGACTTCTGTTAGGAAGTTCCTTAACTGTACCGGAAAGCTTCTCCTCATCGAAATCAAGCCACTCGGGGATAATACGTCCACCTGTTGCAGCAATGATATCCTTCATGCGCTGCATGCTCTTTGATTTCTCACGAACTTCTATAACGTCTCCGGCCTTTACAAGATATGAAGGTACGTTAACGCACTTGCCATTAACAAGAATGAACTTGTGGTCAACGATCTGACGAGCCTCACGACGTGTACGAGCAAGTCCGAGACGGAATACTACGTTGTCAAGACGGCTCTCAAGGATACGCATAAGGTTCTCACCTGTCATACCCTTCTGACGATCTGCCTTATCATAGTAATTACGGAAAGGCTTCTCAAGCACTCCGTAAATAAATTTAGCTTTCTGTTTTTCTTTAAGCTGAAGTCCGTACTCTGATACCTTACGGTTAGAACGTACGAGCTGACGCTTAGACTTTTTATCTACTCCAAGATATGCAGGCTCTAAACCAAGAGAGCGGCATCTCTTGAGAATCGGTGTTCTGTTTACTGCCATTTTTAACTACTCCTTTCAATTAAACGCGGCGGCGCTTAGGCGGCCTGCATCCGTTATGAGGTACCGGGGTTACGTCACGGATCGAGAGAACGCTGATACCACATGCATCAAGTGCACGGATAGCTGCCTCACGTCCTGAACCAGGACCCTTTACAAATACATCCACAGTCTTGAGACCATGAATAAGAGCAGCCTTTGCTGCTGTCTCTGCTGCTACCTGTGCAGCATAAGGAGTAGATTTTCTTGAACCACGGAATCCAAGTCCACCGGCGCTTGCCCATGAGAGAGCGTTGCCGGCTGCATCTGTAATAGTAACTATTGTGTTATTGAAAGATGCCTGAATATGTGCCTGGCCGTGTTCAACGTTTTTCTTTTCACGTCTTCTTGTTGTCTTCTTTACAACCTTAGCCATTATAATTTACCTCTCTATTTTTACTTCTTCTTATTTGCAACTGTTCTCTTAGGACCCTTACGTGTACGCGCATTGGTCTTGGTCTTCTGTCCACGGACAGGAAGTCCCTTTCTGTGACGGATACCACGATAGCATCCAATCTCCTGAAGTCTCTTAATATTAAGTGCGATGTCACGGCGAAGATCACCTTCTACCTCAACACCTTCGCTCTCTATAGCGTTTGTTATCTTCTTTACTTCATCATCGGTAAGATCCTTGCAACGTGTATCGGGATTAACGCCTGCTACTTCAAGAAGCTTGTTTGATGTAACACGTCCGATACCGTAGATATAGGTAAGACCGATCTCGACTCTTTTTTCTCTTGGTAAGTCTACACCTGCAATACGTGCCATGTGTATTTCTCCTTTTCTAATATTTAAAAACGATATGCAACATACTTTGATCGACGCTGTGCGTCCGGTTAATTATCCCTGTCTCTGCTTATGCTTTGGGTTTTCGCATATTATACGTATGCTGCCTTTTCGCTTGATTACCTTGCACTTTTCGCACATAGGTTTTACAGACGATCTGACTTTCATATGAAATTGACCTCCTTCCTCGCCCCTGGGCAAAATCTTATGGTATGATCACCACAGATAAACCACTGTTATTAGTTCTTTTGCTGCGTTACAAAAGGGCATAAAAACCCCATAAAAAACGCGTCCGCATAGTATTATATGAAAATGATGCTACTTTGTCAAGACATTTTATAATAAAGAATAAAAGTAACTGTTTAGCATACATTTCTTTAGAGAAGAAAAACAGCCACTTGCAAGCAAGCTTGCAGTGGCTGTTTATTTTTAGCTTTATACACTTAGTTCAAAACTAACGTGGATATTACTCGATGATAGAAGCAACACGGCCTGATCCTACTGTACGACCACCCTCACGGATAGCGAATGTAAGTCCCTGCTCCATAGCTACGGGATGGATAAGCTCGATAGTCATTTCTACGTTATCTCCGGGCATGCACATCTCTGTACCTGCAGGAAGATTACAAACACCAGTAACGTCTGTTGTTCTGAAATAGAACTGAGGACGATAGTTGTTGAAGAAAGGTGTATGACGACCACCCTCGTCCTTTGTCAAAACGTAAACCTGAGCTGTAAACTTCTTGTGGCATGTAACACTGCCGGGCTTAGCAAGAACCTGTCCACGCTCGATCTGATCACGGTCAACACCACGAAGAAGTGCACCGATGTTATCTCCGGCCATAGCCTCATCAAGCATCTTACGGAACATCTCGATTCCTGTAACAACTGTCTTGTTTGTCTCTTCCTTGATACCAACGATTTCAACTTCGTCGTTAAGGTGAAGTGTACCACGCTCAACACGGCCTGTAGCAACAGTACCACGTCCTGTGATAGTGAATACGTCCTCGACAGGCATAAGGAAAGGCTTATCTGTCTCACGCTCAGGATCAGGAATGTACTCATCAACTGTCTTCATGAGTTCCATAACCTTGTCTCCCCACTCACCGTTGGGATCTTCAAGAGCCTTAAGAGCTGAACCCTGAACGATAGGGCAATCTGTAAATCCATACTCCTCAAGCTGCTCGGTAACTTCCATCTCAACGAGCTCGATAAGCTCAGGATCATCTACCATATCGCACTTGTTAAGGAATACGATGATATAAGGAACACCTACCTGACGAGCAAGAAGGATATGCTCCTTTGTCTGTGCCATAACACCGTCAGTAGCAGCAACAACAAGGATAGCGCCGTCCATCTGAGCAGCTCCTGTGATCATGTTCTTAACGTAGTCAGCATGTCCGGGGCAGTCAACGTGTGCATAGTGACGAGCCTCTGTTGTATACTCAACGTGAGCTGTTGAGATTGTGATACCACGCTCTCTCTCTTCGGGTGCCTTATCGATATTCTCGAAATCAACCTTTGCATTACCAGCAACACGCTCAGCAAGAACCTTTGTAATTGCAGCTGTAAGTGTTGTCTTACCATGATCTACGTGACCGATGGTACCGATGTTACAATGCGCTTTGTCTCTGACGAATTTTTCCTTTGCCATCTTTAAATTTCCTCCTTAAAATTAATACCCTTTAGGGCATTTAGAAATCTTTGCGACCTCTAATTTCACATATGAAATATGTGAAATCACTGAACATTAAACATTATACTCAAATTATTCAGAGATTTCAACATAATTATTCTGAATCTACCTATTAGTTTCCTTTATTGGAAATGATCTTGTCCTGAACATTCTTGGGAACCTGCTCATACTTCTCAAAGAACATTGAGTAGTTTCCACGGCCCTGTGTAGAGCTTCGAAGATCTGTTGCATATCCGAACATTTCTGCAAGAGGAACGAATGCTTTGACGATCTTTCCGCCGCCTACATCGTCCATACCTTCTACACGACCACGTCTGGAGTTGATATCTCCGATAACGTCTCCCATGTACTCCTCGGGCATGGTTACTTCAACCTTCATGATAGGCTCAAGAATTACAGGATCAGCCTTCTGCATAGCTTCCTTGAAACACATGGAACCAGCAATATGGAAGGCCATCTCTGATGAATCGACTTCATGATATGATCCGTCGTAAACATTTGCATAGATACCTACTACAGGGAATCCTGCAAGTACTCCGGCCTTTGAAGCCTCTTCAATACCTTCACCGATCGAAGGAATGTATTCCTTGGGAATTGAACCGCCGACAACTGAAGACTCGAACTTGAAAAGCTCTTCTCCGTTGGCATCCATAGGCTCAAACTTAACTTTACAGTGTCCGTACTGTCCACGACCACCTGACTGCTTCGCATATTTGTATTCCTGATCAACAGCCTTGGTAAATGTCTCTTTGTATGCAACCTGAGGTGCTCCGACATTAGCCTCGACCTTGAACTCACGAAGAAGACGATCAACGATGATCTCAAGATGAAGCTCGCCCATTCCGGCGATGATGGTCTGACCTGTTTCCTCATTTGTATGAGCACGGAAAGTAGGATCCTCTTCTGCAAGTTTTGCAAGAGCCTCACCCATCTTCTGCTGACCGGCCTTGGTCTTAGGCTCGATAGCAAGCTCGATAACGGGCTCAGGGAATTCCATTGACTCAAGGATTACGGGATGCTGTTCATCACAGATAGTATCTCCTGTTGCAGTTGTCTTAAATCCAACTGCTGCAGCGATATCTCCCGAGAACACCTCGTCAAGCTCCTGACGCTTGTTAGCATGCATCTGAAGAATACGTCCGACACGCTCCTTCTTGCCCTTTGTTGCATTAAGAACGTAAGAACCGCTTCGGCATGTTCCTGAATAAACACGGAAGAATGCAAGCTTTCCTACGAAAGGATCTGCCATGATCTTGAATGCAAGTGCTGAGAAAGGCTCGTCATCTGATGACTTACGTGAAATCTCATTACCGTCAAGATCTGTACCTGTGATATCAGGGATATCTGTAGGTGCGGGCATGAACTCAACAATGGCATCAAGAAGCTTCTGGATACCCTTGTTCTGATGAGCACTACCGCAGCATACGGGAACACCTTCATTATTAATGGTAGCTTTACGAAGAGCTTTCTTCATATCTGCTACTGAAGGCTCATTACCCTCAAGATACTGCTCCATGAGATCATCATCAAAATCACAGATCTTCTCGATGAGTTCCTGATGATATGTCTCAGCTTCTTCCTTCATGTCGTCGGGGATATCTATAATAGAAATATCCTCGCCGTTCTTATCATTATAAATATAAGCTTTCATCTCAAACAGGTCGATGATTCCCTGGAAATGATCTTCCTTACCGATAGGAAGCTGGATAACAACTGCGTTCTTACCAAGCTTTGTACCGATCTCATCAACTGTGTTATAGAAGTTAGCTCCGAGAATGTCCATCTTATTAACGAATGCCATACGGGGTACGTTATAAGTATCAGCCTGACGCCAAACATTCTCTGACTGAGGCTCAACACCTCCCTTTGAATCGAATACACCTACAGCTCCGTCGAGAACTCGAAGAGATCTCTCAACCTCAACTGTAAAGTCTACGTGTCCCGGAGTGTCGATTATATTGATTCTGTGCTCCTCTGCTCCTGCCTTGGGTTTAGCATTTTCCTGCAATGTCCAATGGCATGTTGTAGCTGCAGAGGTAATTGTGATTCCACGCTCCTGCTCCTGCTCCATCCAGTCCATGGTAGCAGTTCCTTCGTGTGTCTCACCGATCTTATAATTAACACCGGTATAATAAAGAATACGCTCTGTTAAAGTCGTTTTTCCGGCATCAATATGAGCCATAATACCGATGTTCCTGGTTCTCTCCAGGGGGTATTCTCTCTGTCCCACTATTCGTCCTCCTAATTAGAATCTGTAATGAGCAAATGCCTTATTAGCCTCTGCCATTCTATGCATCTCTTCTTTACGCTTTACTGCAGCACCGGTATTATTGGATGCATCCAAAATCTCTGCTGCAAGGCGATCCTTCATCGTCTTCTCGCTTCTCTTACGTGAAAATGTTGTAAGCCAACGAAGAGCGAGCGCCTGACGACGGTCAGGACGAACTTCGATAGGTACCTGGTATGTAGCTCCACCGATACGACGAGCTTTTACCTCAAGAACAGGCATAACATTGTTCATTGCCTCTTCGAATACCTCAAGTGCAGGTTTACCTGCCTTTTCTTCTACTACTGCAAATGCACCGTAAACGATCTTCTGGGCAATACCCTTCTTGCCGTCCAACATGATGTTGTTAACAAGCTTGGTAACTACCTTGCTATCGTAAATAGGATCTGCAAGTACATCTCTTTTTAATGTATGTCCTTTACGTGGCACGTTACTTCCCTCCTTATCTTTATTGATAATTCAACGGTACTCACAAAGTGTTCGTGCTTTGGCCTTATGTTATATGAAATAAACGCCAACACTAACCTACTGCTATACCGCTATCCTTGTTCTAAGTCCGAAAATTTACTTCTTAGGACGCTTTGCGCCATACTTAGAACGAGCCTGCTTTCTGTCTGCAACTCCTGCGGTATCAAGCGTTCCACGAATGACATGGTAACGTGTACCGGGAAGATCCTTTACACGGCCACCACGGATAAGAACAACGCTATGCTCCTGCAGATTATGTCCCTCACCGGGAATGTAGCTTGTAACTTCGATTCCGTTTGAAAGACGTACTCTGGCGATCTTACGCAGAGCTGAGTTAGGCTTTTTAGGGGTAGCAGTCTTAACAGCTGTACATACGCCACGCTTCTGCGGTGATGAAGTGTCTGTAGGACGCTTCTTAAGAGAATTGAATCCCTTCTGAAGTGCAGGTGCAGTAGACTTCTTTTCTGATGTCTGTCTACCCTTTCTTACTAACTGGTTGAATGTGGGCATCTATTTCACCTCCTTTGCAATATAAAATAGGACGTGCTTTCACGCACGCCCTATCATTATAGTCACGTAATATTCCAATGTCAAGCAAAAGATTATACAAAGATCTGCTTAAAATGATGATTCCTCATTCTCTTCCAAAGCCTTTGCCTGCTCAACAATGTCCATATTGTAATCGGTATTTAGCTTGATGCTGCCGTACTTCTTCATTCCTGTTCCCGCGGGGATCAGTTTACCGATGATAACGTTCTCTTTAAGTCCGAAGAGAGGATCCTTCTTGCCCTTAATAGCCGCATCCGTAAGAACCTTTGTGGTCTCCTGGAAGGATGCTGCTGACAGGAACGAATTGGTTGCAAGAGAAGCCTTTGTGATTCCGAGAAGAACACGTTCTCCTTTTATAAGCTCCTTGCCCTCTTCTTCAAGTTTTTCATTCGTCTCTTCAAACTCAAGGAAATCGATCTGACTTCCGGGCAGGAAATTTGAATCTCCCGCATCATCTATCTTAACCTTCTTCATCATCTGACGAACAATGATCTCGATATGCTTATCATTGATATCAACACCCTGAAGACGATAAACTCTCTGTACCTCACGAAGAATGTAATCCTGAACACTCTTAATACCCTTGATATCAAGAATATCATGAGGATTGATAGAACCTTCGGTAAGTGCATCTCCGGCTTCAAGTACTGCGCCGTCAAGGATCTTGATATGTGAACCGTAGGGAATGAGATATGTCTTAACATTACCGTCTTCGCGATTTGTAACAACTATCTCACGCTTTTTCTTTGTATCCCTTATCTCCGCAACACCGGCGATCTCTGTGATAATAGCAAGTCCCTTCGGCTTACGAGCCTCAAAAAGCTCCTCGACACGGGGAAGACCCTGTGTGATATCTGAACCTGCGACACCACCTGAGTGGAAGGTACGCATTGTAAGCTGTGTACCGGGCTCACCGATAGACTGTGCTGCTATGATACCGATTGCTTCACCAACCTGAACCGCATTACCTGTTGCCATGTTTGCTCCGTAACATTTAGCGCAAACACCGTTATGGCAACGGCATGAAAGTATTGTACGGATCTTGACTTCCGTAATGGGATTTCCATCCTTGTCCACACCTGATGAAATTATCCTGTCGGCACGTGAAGGTGTGATCATGTGATTTGCCTTAACGATCATGTTTCCGTCTTTATCGTAAATGCTCTCACATGTAAAGCGTCCCATGATCCTGTCATGAAGATCTTCGATAGTCTCCTTACCGTCCATGAATGCTTTTACATACATACCGGGAAGTTCACGACCTGTATTTTCAACACAGTCCTTCTCACGAACTATAAGTTCCTGGGAAACGTCTACGAGACGACGGGTAAGGTAACCCGAGTCTGCTGTACGAAGGGCTGTATCCGACATACCTTTTCGTGCTCCGTGAGCCGACATGAAATACTCCAAAACGTCAAGTCCTTCACGGAAGTTTGACTTAATGGGCATCTCGATGGTACGTCCTGTTGTATCCGCCATAAGTCCACGCATACCGGCAAGCTGTTTGATCTGCTTGTCACTACCACGGGCTCCGGAATCTGCCATCATGAAGATGTTGTTGTATTTATCGAGTCCGTCAAGAAGGTCTTTGGTGAGCTCGTCATCCATATCCTTCCAAACTTCGATAACCTCTTTATAACGCTCACTCTCGGTAACAAGTCCGAGTCTGTGCTGCATCTTGATCTCTTCAACCGTCTTCTCGGCCTCAGCGATAAGTTCGGGTTTCTGAGCGGGTACTGTCATATCGGAAATGGAAACCGTCATGGCCGCAAGGGTTGAATATTTGTAACCCATAGACTTAATATCATCCAAAACCTCGGCAGTACGTGTAGCACCGTGAGTATCTATAACCTTTTCGAGAATCTTCTTTAAGTCTTTTTTCTTAACAAGCTGATCGATCTCAAGCTTCAGCTCGTTGCCCGGAATGCTTCTGTCAACAAAACCAAGATCCTGAGGAATGATCTCGTTAAACATGAATCTTCCGAGTGTGGATTCTACTATGTCTGATATCGTACTTCCGTCAGGAAGTGTCTTTTTAACACGGATCTTTACTTTTGCATGATAAGAAAGCGCTCCGTTCTCTTTTGCAAGGATAGCCTCATTGAGATTCTTGAAGATCTTTCCTTCTCCGAGATCTCCTTCTCTCATCTGCGTCATGTAATAGATTCCGAGAACCATATCCTGAGAAGGAACCGCAACGACTCCTCCATCGGAAGGTTTAAGCAGGTTGTTCGGAGAAAGCAGCATGAAACGGCATTCTGCCTGAGCTTCTGCTGTAAGCGGAAGATGGGCTGCCATCTGGTCTCCGTCAAAGTCTGCGTTGAAAGCGGTACATACAAGGGGATGAAGCTTAATAGCCTTACCTTCTACAAGGATCGGCTCAAACGCCTGAATTCCCAGACGGTGAAGTGTAGGCGCACGGTTAAGCATAACCGGATGCTCTTTGATAACATCCTCAAGCACATCCCAAACTTCATTCTGAAGCTTTTCTACCATCTTCTTTGCGTTTTTAATGTTGTGTGCTGTTCCGTTTGCAACAAGCTCTTTCATAACGAAGGGCTTGAACAACTCTATAGCCATCTCTTTGGGAAGACCGCATTGATAAATCTTAAGTTCGGGTCCAACGACGATAACCGAACGTCCGGAATAGTCAACACGCTTTCCGAGAAGGTTCTGACGGAAACGGCCTGACTTACCTTTAAGCATGTCGGAAAGAGATTTAAGTGCTCTGTTTCCGGGGCCTGTAACAGCTCTTCCTCTTCTACCGTTATCGATAAGCGCATCAACAGCCTCCTGAAGCATACGCTTTTCGTTTCTTACGATGATCTCCGGTGCTCCAAGTTCAAGAAGTCTGCGGAGACGATTGTTTCTGTTGATGATACGACGATACAGATCGTTAAGATCCGATGTTGCAAAACGTCCTCCGTCAAGCTGTACCATAGGACGAAGATCCGGAGGAATAACCGGAATAACGTTCATTACCATCCATTCAGGCTTGTTGCCTGACTCACGAAACGCTTCAACAACCTCAAGGCGCTTCATGATACGCGCACGCTTCTGGCCCGAAGCATTTTCAAGCTCTGCCGTAAGCTCTGCGGAATCTTTTTCAAGGTCGATCTGTGAAAGCAGTTCCTGGATAGCTTCCGCACCCATTCCGACACGGAAAGCATTACCGTACTGCTCGTATGCTTCCTGATACTCAGTTTCGGAAAGCACCTGTTTCTTGGTAAGAGAAGTATCTCCTCCATCAAGAACTATATATGAAGCAAAGTATAAAACACGCTCCAATGTACGAGGGGAAAGATCAAGAATAAGTCCCATTCTTGAAGGAATTCCCTTGAAATACCAAATATGTGATACAGGGGCAGCAAGCTCGATATGTCCCATTCTCTCACGTCTTACGGATGCTTTGGTAACCTCAACACCGCATCTGTCACAAACTACTCCTTTATAGCGGATCTTCTTGTATTTTCCGCAGTGACACTCCCAATCCTTTGTGGGTCCGAAAATCTTTTCGCAGAAAAGACCGTCTTTTTCGGGCTTAAGTGTACGATAATTGATGGTCTCGGGCTTCTTAACCTCTCCCCTTGACCATTCTCTTATTTTTTCAGGAGAAGCGAGCCCGATCTGTATTGCATCAAATTCGATGGGCTGATTTGTTGCTTCTTTGATCTCTGACATTCGTGTGCTCCTTCCTATAAATCACCTTCAGACAAAAGACTCATTGCAAAATCGCCTGCATCGGATTCCACATCATCATCTTCGTCAAAATCATCATCTTCTGCTGCTTCTTCAATATCCACAAGTTCTTCACTGGTTTCGTCAAATTCCTGCTTTGTGAAGCCTTTTGACTCGAAGGACTCTGTATTTTCAAAAGCAAAATTCCTGTCATCCGCCATGATGGCATTAAGATCGGTATTACCGTATTCACTGGTCTCCATAAGTGCAACCTCTGCACCTTCTTCGTCAAGCACCTTAACATCAAGACCAAGTGACTGAAGCTCCTTGAGAAGTACCTTGAAGGACTCGGGAATACCCGGCTCGGGAATATTTTCTCCCTTGATGATAGCCTCGTATGTCTTAACTCGACCTACAACATCATCTGACTTCATTGTCAGGATCTCCTGAAGTGTGTATGCAGCTCCGTATGCCTCCAGAGCCCAAACCTCCATCTCTCCGAAACGCTGTCCACCGAACTGAGCCTTACCACCCAGAGGCTGCTGGGTAACAAGTGAGTAAGGACCGGTTGAACGTGCATGGATCTTGTCGTCAACAAGATGATGCAGTTTCAGATAATGCATGTGACCTATAGTAACTCTGTCTGCGAATTCTTCTCCCGTACGTCCGTCACGAAGCTGTACTTTACCGTCACGGCTGATGGGAACTCCCTTCCAAAGTTCGCGATAATCACGATTATCGGAAAGATATTTGATAACTCCGTCGTTCAGAGTATCTTTATATTTTGCCTCGAACTCATCCCATTCCATATTTACATAATCATTGGCGAGTTCAAGTGTATCCTGAATATCAATCTCGTTAGCACCGTCGAATACAGGTGTCTCTATGTTAAATCCAAGTGCTTTCGCTGCAAGTGAAAGATGGATCTCAAGCACCTGTCCGATGTTCATACGTGAAGGCACACCCATGGGGTTAAGTACGATATCAAGAGGACGACCGTTGGGAAGGAAAGGCATATCTTCAACAGGAAGTACTCTTGAAACGACACCCTTGTTTCCATGACGTCCGGCCATCTTATCACCAACGGAGATCTTACGTTTCTGTGCGATATAAATGCGAACAGATTTGTTAACTCCGGGCGAAAGCTCATCACCGTTGTCTCTTGTAAATATCTTTGTATCGACTACGATTCCGTACTCACCGTGAGGAACTTTAAGGGATGTATCCCTTACCTCTCTTGCCTTCTCTCCGAAGATAGCACGAAGAAGTCTCTCTTCGGCTGTAAGCTC
Organism: Lachnospiraceae bacterium; assembly: GCA_024693455.1. Taxonomy (GTDB): domain Bacteria; phylum Bacillota; class Clostridia; order Lachnospirales; family Lachnospiraceae; genus Weimeria. Next base: position 10,351 of record JAILKW010000075.1, on the reverse strand, counting down.
TGTCTCTCCCTTGGGAGTAACCTTACCAACAAGAATATCTCCGGCACGGACCTCAGCACCGATCCTGATAATACCGTTTTCATCAAGATCCTTGAGTGCATCATCGCCCACTCCCGGAACATCACGGGTTATTTCTTCGGGTCCGAGTTTTGTGTCACGAGCCTCTGTCTCGTATTCTTCTATATGAACTGATGTATAAACATCATCCTGAACAAGTCTTTCTGAAAGAAGTACCGCATCCTCGTAGTTGTATCCTTCCCATGTCATGAATCCGATAAGAGGATTCTTACCGAGAGCAAGCTCTCCCTGAGAAGTCGAAGGTCCGTCTGCGATAACCTCTCCTACCTCAACCTTATCTCCCTTAAATACAATGGGCTTCTGGTTGTAGCAGTTTGACTGGTTACTTCTGACAAATTTGGAAAGGATATACTCATCTCTTTCTCCGTCTTCGGTACGGATAACGATACGATTACTCTCTGATCTTTCAACTGTACCTGCATGCTTTGCAACCACACAAACACCTGAGTCAACAGCAGCCTTTGCTTCCATTGATGTACCTACAACAGGGGCATCGGTAGTAAGAAGCGGAACTGCCTGGCGCTGCATGTTTGATCCCATCAGAGCACGGTTTGCATCATCGTTCTGAAGGAAAGGAATAAGCGCTGTTGCAACAGAAAATACCATCTTGGGAGACACATCCATGTATTCGAACATGGTCTTGTCATATTCCTGAGTCTCCTCACGGAAACGACCGGAAACAGAATTCCTTACGAAATGTCCTTCCTCGTCAAGTTTCTCGTTAGCCTGAGCTACGTGGTAATTTTCCTCTTCGTCAGCCGTCATATAAACAACTTCAGAAGTAACTTTGGGATTCTGGGGATCACTCTTATCGATCCTTCGATAAGGTGCCTCAATAAATCCGTATTCATTAATCCTTGCGTAACTTGCAAGTGAGTTAATAAGTCCGATGTTCGGTCCTTCCGGTGTCTCTATAGGGCACATACGTCCATAATGTGAATAATGGACATCGCGGACCTCGAATCCGGCACGATCTCTTGAAAGACCTCCCGGTCCGAGCGCTGAAAGACGACGCTTATGGGTGAGTTCTCCAAGAGGATTGTTCTGATCCATGAACTGTGACAACTGTGATGATCCGAAGAACTCCTTAACAGCTGCTGTCACAGGTTTAATATTTATAAGTTTCTGGGGAGCTATCTCGGAAAGATCCTGAGTAGTCATCCTCTCGCGAACAACACGCTCCAAACGTGAAAGTCCGATTCTGTACTGATTCTGAAGGAGTTCTCCAACCGCTCTTACACGACGGTTGCCAAGGTGATCAATATCATCCTTGTTACCGAATCCCCATTCAAGATGCATATTATAATTAATAGAAGCAAAAATATCTTCTCTTGTTATATGCTTGGGAATAAGATCCGCAACATCTCTGCGGATCGCATCCTCGATCTCTTCCTTTGTGGAATTCTCCTCAAGTATCTGAGCGAGTACAGGGTAAAATACTTTTTCATTGATGCCGAACTCCTCGGGATCAATGTCAACATGAGCGGTAATATCTACCATGAGGTTTGAAAGTACTTTTACATTGCGTTCCTCACCCTGCATCATTACATAAGGAATACCGCTGTTCTGAAGCTTGTCGGCAAGATCAATATCAACAACTGTACCTGCCTCGGCAATGATCTCTCCGGATGACACGTCAACAGCATCTTCAGCAAGTGTATGACCTGTTATCCTGTTTCTGAAAGAAAGCTTCTTGTTGAATTTATAACGTCCAACCTTAGCAAGATCGTATCTTCTGGGATCAAAGAACATTGCATCGATAAGGCTTTGAGCATTATCAACCGTAAGAGGCTCACCCGGACGGATCTTCTTATATAATTCAAGAAGTCCTCTCTCATAGCTTCCCTGTTCGCTTCCCTCTGTAACCGAAGGGTCCTTTGCAATAGATGCAAGGATCTTGGGCTCTTCCCCGAAAAGATCTATGATCTCCTGATTGGTTCCGACACCAAGTGCACGAATAAGCACTGTAACAGGAGTCTTACGTGTCCTGTCCACACGTGCATAGAAAACGTCACTTCCGTCTGTCTCATATTCAAGCCATGCACCACGATTGGGAATAACCGTGCATGAAAACAGTTCCTTACCAATTTTGTCGTGATCGATACCGTAGTAAATACCGGGAGATCTTACAAGCTGACTGACTATAACACGCTCAGCTCCGTTGATAACGAAAGTACCTGTCTCTGTCATAAGAGGCAGATCTCCCATGAAAATATCGTGCTCGTTTACTTCGTCTGTCTCTTTATTATGAAGGCGGACCTTGACCTTTAAGGGCGCTGCATATGTAGCATCCCGTTCCTTACACTGAGGGATAGTGTATTTTGCATCTTCCTTACACAACTTGTAATCCACGAAGGTAAGGCTCAGATGCCCACTATAATCGGTTATTGGGGAAATATCCTCAAATGCTTCCCTCAATCCCTCTTCCAAGAACCATTCGTATGAATTCTTCTGAACCTCAATAAAATTAGGCATATCCAAGACTTCATTTCGTCTTGAATAACTCATACGAATTCCTTTGCCCGATTTGACCGGACGTATCCTGTTCTTATTCATCGACAATCCACCTCTCGTATTAATTATTGCATGACTGTTTCGCCACTAATCCACAGTAAAGCACCCTATACTTTACCACAAGCATATTTGTGGTGTCAAGCATAATATAAAATAATTTCAATGCCCACCCATCGCATCAAAAAAAGGACTCCGGAAACTCCGGAATCCTTTAATAAGGTCAAGACTCGCTTCGCAAAGGAAATTACTTAAGAGTAACCTTAGCTCCTTCACCTTCAAGCTTTGTCTTGATATCTTCAGCAGTTGCCTTGTCAGCAGCTTCCTTGATAACCTTGGGAGCGTTGTCAACAAGATCCTTAGCTTCTTTAAGTCCAAGACCGGTAGCCTCACGAACAACCTTGATAACCTTAACCTTGTTAGGACCAACCTCTGTAAGCTCTACGTCGAACTCGTCCTTCTCCTCAGCTGCTGCACCGCCTGCTGCAGCGCCTGCTGCAACTACAACGCCTGCTGCTGCAGATACGCCGAACTCTTCCTCACATGCCTTTACAAGATCATTAAGCTCAAGAACTGAGAGCTCCTTAATAGCTTCAATAAATTCTTCTGTTGTAAGCTTTGCCATTTTATTTTTCCTCCTTATTATTTCCAATAAATATTATTCTGCTGCGGGTGCTTCTTCTGCAGGTGCTTCCTCTGCAGGTGCTTCCTCAGCGGGTTTAGCTGCTGTTGCTGCATCTGCTCCGCCCTTCTCTGCGATCTGATTAAGAACGCGAGCAAGATTGGTAACAGGTGACTGCATAGAACCAAGCAAGCGTGAGAGGAGTTCCTCTCTTGAAGGAACCTCTGCGATATCCTTCATTCCATTTGCATCATAGAAAGTTCCTTCTATAACACCGGCTTTAATCTCAATAGCAGGTGCGTTCTTTGCAAACTTTGCAATGATACGTGCGGGTGCTGTAGCATCTTCTTTAGATACTGCAATAGCACTGGGTCCTTCGAGAACTTCACAAAGGCTTTCAAACTCTGTTCCCTTGAATGCGAAATTCATCATCGTATTCTTATAAACTTTGTAAGAAACGTTTGCCTCACGAAGCTGACGACGAAGGTCTGTGTCCTGTCCAACGGTAAGTCCACGATAATCTACAACTACAACTGCCTGAGCATCTTTAATGCACTCGGCAATCTCATCAACTATCGGCTTTTTCTCTTCGACTTTTGCCAATTTCTCTACCTCCTGTTTTATTTTATAAAAAGCCCCTTTGCCTAAAGACAAAGGGGCAGAATCATCATATAAGAAAATTCAACCTCGGCAGGTCGGAAACCGTTATGTCTATAGAGACACCTGCTGTCTACGGCAATAAGGATGTTCACGAAATCCGCGAACGTGTTTATTTATATCAAAAAGTTGACCGGATGTCAAGTATTTCTTTACTCGCCGGCACGAAGGGGATTAACCTTCACTCCGGGGCCCATAGTAGAAGTAACTGTTATACTCTTTAAATATGTACCCTTAAGTGCGCTGGGACGAGCCTTTGAAATAGCACCCATAAGTGTCTGGAAGTTGTCTGTTAAGTCTTCTTCGCTGAAGGAAACTTTTCCAATCGGTACATGTACGATATTAGCCTTGTCAAGACGATACTCGATCTTACCTGCTTTGATATCTTCAATAGCCTTGGTAACATCCATAGTAACTGTTCCTGCCTTAGGATTAGGCATAAGACCCTTAGGTCCGAGCACCTTACCAAGACGTCCAACAACACCCATCATATCAGGTGTAGCAACTACAACATCAAAATCAAACCATCCGTCATTCTGGATCTTAGGGATAAGCTCTTCACCGCCAACAAACTCTGCGCCTGCTGCCTGAGCCTCATCTGCCTTAGGTCCCTTTGCAAATACGAGAACGCGAACTGTCTTACCTGTTCCGTGAGGAAGTACAACAGCTCCACGGATCTGCTGATCTGCATGACGTCCGTCACATCCTGTACGGATATGTACTTCTACCGTCTCATCAAATTTCGCTTTGGCATTCTTTTTTACGATGGAAAGTGCCTCAGCGGGATCATACTGATTGGATTTATCAAAAGAAGCTAATGCCTCTTTATAATTTTTACCTCTTTTCATATATTCCTCCTGTGGTTAATCGGAGCGAGGTGCTCCTCCCATAGTTACATAATTGTAGTGATTAATCTACTACTTCAACACCCATTGAACGGGCAGTACCTGCGATCATGCTGATTGCAGAATCTATATTTGCAGCGTTAAGATCCTTCATCTTTGTCTCAGCGATTTCCTGAAGCTGAGCTCTTGTGATCTTTGCTACCTTTTTCTTGTTAGGCTCGCCTGAAGCTTTGTCAAGCTTGCATGCCTTCTTGATAAGTACTGCTGCAGGAGGTGTCTTTGTGATAAATGTAAAGCTTCTGTCTGCATAAACAGTGATGATAGTGGGAACGATGGTATCTCCCATATCTGCTGTCTTAGCATTGAACTGCTTTGTAAAATCAACAATATTTACACCATGCTGTCCAAGAGCAGGGCCAACCGGGGGTGCCGGTGTAGCTTTTCCTGCGGCAATCTGTAATTTAATATAGCCTTCTATCTTCTTAGCCACTTTTGTTTCCTCCTATTAATTTTCTTTTCTTACATCTGAGAAACTGATCTCGACCGGAGTCTCCCTTCCAAACATCTCCACATTGATAGTGACTGTTTGTTTGCCGGGATTAAGAGCAGAAATAACACCAACGGTATCTTTCCAAGCTCCGCCTATGACAGTGACCATATCTCCCTCCGCAAAATCCACCTCAATAGGTGTATCCGTACGGATACCGAGTGATAACATTTCTCTCTCGGTAAGGGGAACAGGTTTGCTTCCGGGGCCTACAAAGCCCGTAACGCCTCTCGTATTTCTTACCACATACCATGTGTCATCATTCATGACCATATTGATAAGAACATATCCGGGAAACATCTTCTTTGAAACCTGCTTGCGAACACCGTTCTTAAGCTCGGTAACATCCTGCATAGGAACCCTCACTTCAAGAATCTGCTCTTCCAAGTGACGGTTCTCGCGGGTCTTATCGATATTTGCTTTTACTTTATTTTCATACCCTGAATAAGTATGTGCAACATACCAATGTGCCTCTGCCATACCCAAAACTCCTTTTAAAGATTAATAAGCTTGTCTACGCCGAACTGGATTATCATATCAAATAAAACGATAAGTGCTGCAAGGATTACTGATACTATACATACTGCAGTAGTCTGATTTCGTACTGTAGTCTGATCAGCCCAAACAATCTTATTCCATTCTGCGCCAAGACCTCTCCACCAATCTGCAATGCCTTTTTTCTCTTTGTTATCAGCCATAATTCACACTCCTTACTTTGTCTCTTTGTGTAATGTGTGTTTACGACAGAACCGGCAATACTTCTTGGTCTCCATCCTGTCAGGATGAAGCTGCTTGTTCTTTGTCAGGTCATAGTTTCTCTGTTTGCACTCAGTGCACGCAAGTGTTATCTTAACTCGCACAACTTCCACCTCCAAACTCTGTTTTAGTTACTTTAGGAATCCGTCGCTTTGCCGCTACAAGCCAGAAAACCCATCGAAATCATCTGTCTTTTTTATAGCAAAAAAATAAGGACTCCTGTCCATCGCCGTATAAAAATATCACAATTCTCCGAAGTTGTCAAGAGAATTGTGATACTGCACTTATTTTTTCATATATAATATACCGAACGAACCCGGTCCGCAGTTTACGGCTATTGCAGGTGAAGCCTTTTGGACCATCACCTTTCTCGCCGGTATATATTTGATCAGCCTTTCTCTTATCTCGCTTATTTCCTTATAAGACAATCCTGCATAGGTTATGAAAACCATATCCGTTTCTTTGGGGTTGATCTTTTCTATTGCCCCCGTGATATATTTATCCCAGGATCTTTCTCTTCTGCCAGCCATTATCTTTCGGGGCTTCATGCCTGAAGAATCACATGTCAAAACCGGATGCAGCATAAACGCCCTGCATATGGAATCAATGCTCTTGCTTATCTGTCCGCCTTTTGCGAGAAATCTCGTATCCCCTACAATAAAGTCAGACACCAGTTTTCCCTTTGCCTTTTCTATAGCATTAATAAGTTCATCACCCTGTAGCCCGGCAGTTATCATACGGTCAGCATACAACACCAAAAGTCCCAGTCCCGTAGATAATGACCCCGATTCGATAACCTTTACATTATCAAACGAAGATGCAGCCTCCATTGCATTATTATATCCGTTACCGATACCCTCAGACATGGTAATATGTATTATCTGCTGGGCCCTGGTAAGGGCATCCGCGAAAAACTTTTCATAACCTTCTCTGTCCGGCGCTATTGATCTTGCATTTTTCCCGCTTGTTGTTATATAGGATAAAACTCCTTCCGCTTCAGTCTCGACACCGTCGAGGAATTCGCCTTTTTCAGTAATTATGTGATAATTGTTTATAAGTATCTCCGTTTTCGCGAGCATCTTTTCCGGGAGATCGCAAACACTGTCGGTAGTTATCATTATCGGCATCTTCTTCCTAATAGTTCCCACCGTTGAAACAATGTCCGTATTATCTTCGGAATCATCAACCGGATGAATATAATCAGCCGGCAGATATCTTAAAACCATCTCCTCAAGAGCCTTTCCGCTAACGGGCTTCAACAGATAATCATCAAATCCCTCTGCCCTGTACATCTTTTGAAGATCGCTTCCTGCATTGGCTGTAAGAACAATAACAGGTGTATCGATATTCATACCCTCTTTTTGGTTTCTTATCCTGTGAAGAGCCGTTATACCATCCATTTCCGGCATAAAATGATCCATAAATATGATATCGTACTTCTTCCTGATACATTTTCCGAGAGCTTCTTCTCCGTTAGATACGGTATCAATGGTAATCCCGGTGTCTCTAAGGAGCTTTTTGGTCACCAAAAGATTTGTTTCGTTATCATCCGCAACAAGGATATTGGCAAGCGGAGCATCAAAAGTTTTTCTGTAATGCTCTCTCTTCCCGATCGCATGTTTAGTCTCTATCTGTATTTGTCCTATCTGATCTTCATCCACTTTAGCCTGCGGGATTTTGATCAGGAAAACAGATCCTTTGGTGTAAATACTGTCTACGGTTATCTCCCCTCCCATAAGATCAACAAAACTCTTAACTATGGAAAGCCCGAGGCCCGTACCCTCTATATATCTGTTCTCCTCCTGATCCACTCGTTTAAATGCGGTGAAAAGATACGGAATGTTTTCGTTTTTTATTCCTATTCCCGTATCTTCTATAGAATAGCACATTATTATCTGACCGTTTTCGCTCTCTTCACTTTGGATCGAAAGCGTTACTGACCCTTCCCTGGTATACTTTATGGCATTGGTCAGCACATTTGTAAGTACCTGCTTAATACGAATCTCATCTCCTCTGAGTTTTGCAGGAACGGTCTCATCGACATTAACATGAAGCGCAAGTCCTTTCTCCTCGGCAAGACTCCAATGCATGTTGACCAGTTCCGAAAGCATCTCTCCGACATAATATTCACTCGATACTATCTCCATGTTGCCGGCTTCAATCTTTGACATATCCAAAATATCATTTATTAGTGTCAGGAGCATCTTGCCGGAAGATGAGATGCCCATGGCATCTTCCACAACCTCATCGGGAAGATTTTCTTCCCGCAATATCATCTCATCAAGTCCGATAATGGAATTAACGGGAGTTCTTATCTCATGGCTCATGCTGGAGAAGAAATGATTCTGTGCCTGAACGAGTTCCTCGATCTCCTTTTTTTGCTTTTTTGTTATCTCATACTGTCTTCCGTATAAATAGGCCTGAAACGAAACTAAAATCGAAACCGTTATACTCACAAGCAGCACTGATGCCAGCGAATCAAAATAAGTTATATGTTCGGAATGTTTTGTAACCAGCTCCGGCACAAAATATGACAAAGCATAACTTAACACCACGACAACCGTAGCTGCTGCTATCATAACAACCTTTGTTTTTCCGGAAACCACAAGACAGATGTAAACAAAGCAGAATACAAACCAGATGGGAGTTCCGCCTTTAACACCTCCTCCCGTAAAAAACGACATTGGCAAAACGACAAAAATAATTATAAGGGCTATAAGATTTGCTCCAAAGGTGATCTTATCTTTCTTAATTGAAAAATATGAAATCGCCAAAAAAACAAAAAAAGCACATGCCAGCGTCATTATATCCGCCATCGACTCCCGCATCAGAATACTAATGAATGTAATAAGAGCAAGCGTCAAAAGAGTTACATTTGTGATCACCCTGAACAGCTGATTTTTTATAGGGAGATCCGGATCCAGATAGTCTTTTATTATTTTACTTTTCAAATCCCTCTCCCCTTTCTGCCATTTCTATTATAATATCGTTCTTCTGTTTTGCCTTTTCGAGTTCAAAATCATTTACCAGGTCGAGAACCTCAGACATGATAGTTTTTATACTCTTACCGTTAAATTCCTTATCCGATATATCCAAGATCAGATTTTCTGCTTTTTCCGCTTCGAATGTATCCAATGCCTCCGATATTATTTTAAGTTCTGCAATAAATTCATCCGATGTAAGTTCTCCAGTGGAAATCGCCTCTTCTTCGCCCGAACCGAGTAGCGACTTTATAACCAAAGAGATGTTTTTATATTTTTCCGTAAATGTATTATGGTTATCATTAACAAACTTTATATCTTTTTTGGCTGATGCGTCCTCCAGCGCTTTCGCCCTATGGGATATATCTGATGCTCCTATTGTTTTGGTATTGCTCTTCATGGAATGAACCAGCACCCTGTAGTTTTCCATATCCGCCTCATCCAAAAAACTGTTTAATTTTTTTAATTTCTCATCCGTTTCATCTACGAATTTCCCAAGCAGGCTAAGATAAAACTTTTCGTCGTTTATGCAATAACCTATACCTTCCTTAACATTGATCCCCGACTCCTGAAGCCGTTTAAGAACATCTTTTTCATCTTCACCGGTTATGTCCTCTTTCGGACTATCCGACCCGATATTTCCACCCGGCTCATCAACATACTCATATTTACTTGCCGGAAGAACTTTTTTCAGAGCTCTTTCAACTTCGGGTATCTCAACCGGTTTTGAGATAAACTCATTGAAGCCCTCATTCAAAAACATTTCACGGGCTCCGCTTACAGCGTTTGCGGTAAGTGCAACTATTGTAATATCCGTATTTCTCTTCCTTGCATTGGCACGTATCTGCTTCATGGCTTCAACGCCGTCAATCTCCGGCATCATGTGATCCATAAAAATAATGTCAAAATCTTCGGTTTTGCAGATCTCTATGGCCTCCAGTCCTCCGGAAGCAAGTGTAACTTCCATTCCGTAACTTCCAAACAACCCTTCTGCCACTATAAGGTTCATCTGTTCATCATCAACAACCAATACCCTGACTCCCGGGCAATAAAGGTATTTTGTGTTGTATGCTTCATCCTCAGAGCCTTTGTTTTCAATCTCGTTTAAAATCGAAACAATGGGATAGCCTATGAAAGGTTTGGGGACAAATCTAAGCCTGCTCTTGGAATCACGTCTCACATCATCCGTACCTATAACAACAACCGTGAGTTCTTTGGAAAGGACATTGTAAAACTCCTGCGCATCTTTATATTCGTCCATACCCACAAAAAGATGTGTTAATTTGTATTTCGTAATGATACGCTCAAGCTCAGAGCCTGTGCCCGCTCTGTAAAGCGGTACCCCCAGTCCTTT
>JAILKW010000067.1 GCA_024693455.1 Lachnospiraceae bacterium | reverse complement strand
GGCCATTCTCGCCGTTCATCTCAGGCATCTGACCATTCTGACTGTTCATCTCGGGCATCTGACCATTTTCGCCGTTCATCTCAGGCATCTGACCATTCTGGCCGTTCATCTCGGGCATCTGACCATTCTGGCTGTTCATCTCAGGCATCTGGCCGTTCATCTCGGGCATCTGACCGTTCTGGCTGTTCATCTCAGGCATCTGTCCATTCATCTGGCCTGATACAAATCCTGATGCGTTATTTGTATTACTTGCTGCATTTACGTTTGAAACTGATACTATTGTTGCTCCTATCATTGCTACTGCTACTGCTGTTGCGATATACTTTTTTCTATTTTTATTCATTTTTGTTTTCCTCCTGATTATTATACATTTTTATAAATCTGATTTCGTACTTAAGACTTTTTGTTCTTTTACCGGTAAGTTTTGATATCTTTGTCTCTCTTGTTATATATATTCGGAGGTTGTATATAAAAAAAGGGGGATAATTAAAAAAACTTCTGTCCATTGTTATGAACAGAAGTCCGCTTCATTGATATTTTTTATCTGTATTGTTTTATCTCAGAAATTGCTGCCATTCCATCCCCAGTCTTCCGAGCCAAAATATCTTATATACATATGGTCGGGTGCAATTCCCAATATATCTTTGTATATACCGGTTAGCTCCCCTGTCATCCTATTATAAGTATCAGAGGATGCTCCTCCGAAGATCTTAACCTCTACAAATGCAACCGGATCTGCATTTTCACCCCTGAAATACATAGGCACATCACCTTCGATCGCAAGCATGAGCCAGCTCTCACTTTTACCCGGAACTATGGATATAGCCTGTCCCAGTCGTTCCTTAAGCTGCTTTTCCTGTTCCTTTGATATGGTTACATTTGTTTTTGTTCCTATAAACGGCATATTTTCCTCCTTATCATGTATGATACTTACCTGAAAGTATTTTTTATTCATTTTCTTTTCATCATATAAGCATATTATAAAAATAAACTATTATCTATTGACCTTATTGACAAAAAATGATTATTATAGTTAAAAGTATGCTATTTTTGTAACACTATAGAAAGAAGTACAGACACATGAAACTATTGATCGTAGATGACGAAATCGGAGCACTTCGCGACCTGACCAGAGTCGTAAAAAAGGTTATTCCTGATGAAGAAATCTTAACATCAAAAAATTCTAAAAATGCGCTTGAGATATGCAAGGAAAAACCTCTTGATGTAATATTCCTTGATATCAATATGCCGGATATTGACGGTCTTACACTGGCCAAAAAGATAAAAACGATTCAGCCGGGTATAAACATTATCATGGTTACGGCTTATCCGGATTATGCCCTTGATGCTTTTAAGCTCTATGTCAGTGATTATATCCTAAAACCTGCTGATCCCGAACATGTTAAACGGGCCTTGGCACATCTTAGGAATCCCATTCGTCAAACAAATAAAGGCCTATATGTACAGTGTTTCGGGAACTTTGAGGTCTTTTATGACGGCGAGCCTGTTCACTTCGGCCGTGCAAAGGTAAAAGAATTATTTGCATATCTGATCGACCGCAGAGGTGCCTCGGCAACAAATGCACAGCTTCGGGCCATTCTATGGATGGATGATGCAACCAATAACGAAAACCAAAGGAAGTACTTCGCAAGAATCGTTCATGATCTGCAAGTATGCCTTGACAAACTCGGACTTTCCGATATCTTTTTACACAGTCGCAATTCATATGCCATTGTTCCTGATAAGATTCCCTGCGACTATTACCAGGCCCTTGAAAAAGACCCTCTTGTAATGTCTAAATACCAAGGTGAATATATGTTCCAATATGAATGGACAAATCTATAATTTAAATCCAAAATACAACCTAAACATTCTTACGAGGAAAATTAAAATGAAATCAAAAAAACAGTCTTTATTACTAAAAGTAACTGCCATATCGCTTGTTCTTGGTATTGTCGCGATGATAATTGGAGGAATGATCCTTTTTTTCCTGATCCGAAACCGGGCAGAATCGAACCTAAACCAAATTTTAAGCCAAAATATCATCTCTTCACACGTCAGTACAATTAAATATGCAAGTCGTGACTGGCTAATATCATACTGGCGTGATCATTATGAGGAGATGGATCTCCCTCCCTTTAAAACAATGGAAGTCTATCAAGAATGGCTTGTCAAACGGCAAAAATTCGAACAATTAAATACAACCATAATCACACCTGAGGATGTTCAAAAAATGCCTGAGGACGAGCAGCGTCTTTTTGCTGAATATTGTTATTTACATATTTTTACAGATCTCTCACAGATCCGAACTCAATCGAAGGTTGATGAAATTACCTGTTTCATTCCCGGGAAGAATAACGATAATGCTTTCATGCTTTTTAGAACTAATATAAAAGACACCGGTTTAGATAAGCAGACAATGGCTTTGGGGGAAAAATTCACCTTTAATATAAATGATCATCCCCTGCTTTCAGATCTATATAATATGGATCCATCTAATCATAAATCGTACTCCGATATGGAAGTGTATCACAACCCTGAAAGCAAAACCAATGTCGCCTCCGTTTATTCCGTATTTGGCGATTGTGTATTTTGTGTATCTTCATCCCATGACAAGATGTTATCCGAAGTTTTTTCAGATGTGTTTTATTTTGAAAGATGGGTTGCTTTACTGATTCTAATGGCACTTATTGTAATATTACTCACCATATATTTAATATCTTTAAAACCCACTTTAAAGCTTGCGCAGATAATAAGGTCATACACACACGACCGATCCGCATCGGAACTGACCAAAGAATTAAATACTCTTATAGCGCGCAGGGATGAACTGGGAGATCTTGCCAATGATATCAACGAGATGATAAGCCGGAATGAGCAATATATGTCGCAGCAACTTGAAAATGAATCGTTAAAATCAAAAATTTTGCTTGCTCAGATAAAACCGCATTTTATTTACAACTCTTTGGCCGCGATCCGTTCTAAGATGGATGAGCCCCCAAAAGCGGAGGAATCTTTAAATCACTTTACAAGCTTCTTACGGGGAAGCGTGGACATATTGGAAGAACCGGGATGCATAAATGCAGAGCGTGAATTTAAGACCGTAGATGATTATATATATATAGAAAAAGAACGTTTCGGAGATCTGGTTTGTTTCCAAAAGGATTACAAAGATAAAGACTTTTCACTGCCTCCGTTTACATTGCAGATTCTTGTGGAAAATGCTATAAAGCACGGCATTCGTGCAAATGAAGGTCAAGAAGGAACTGTAAACATCAGAAGTTATGAAACTGAGGATTTCCATGTCATCGAAGTAGAAGACAACGGTGTAGGAATGTCGGAAACGATCACGCCTGAAGACAAGTCCGATGACGGACTTCATGTCGGGCTTAATAACATTGAGAATCGTCTGAAACTCATGTGCAATGGTACACTTACTATTGAAAGCGAGATTGGCAAAGGCACTACAGTCACTATTCGTATTCCAAAAGAATCCGATTCCGTAGAATCCTCATAATATATTCAAGTTTCGTCCTGCGAGATTGAAAAAAATAATCGGCGGTCACTATGGCCGCCGATCTTTTATACGTTTTATTTATTTATATTTTCCTTTAAAGCCTTACCTGCCTTAAACTTAGGAACCTTAGCTGCAGCAATAACCATATCTTCACCGGTCTGGGGATTGCGACCGGTACGTGCTGCCCTTTCGTTTACATCAAATGTACCAAATCCTACGATCTGAACTTTCTCGCCCTTTTTCAACTCTTCAGCAACAACATCGGTGAACGCCTTTAATACTGCCTCTGTATCCTTCTTCTGAAGGCCTACTTTATTTGCTATTACATTTACCAATTCTGCTTTGTTCATTTTACATACTCCTTTTCTTTATTCTCAAAATCATATTCCGAGTCTTGGTAATTGTATCATACCCAATATGACAACAGTATGACAAAAATCGGTATATTTTTAAATTTTTCCGATTTTTCTTGTGTTTTTTTTGCATTTTTTCCAATATTTTTTGTTTTTGCGGTTCATAAGCTTAATCCATCGCCGCCAAGACTCACTTTCGGATTTTGTCGTTTCAAAGTGCATTTTTCTTTTGATGCTATCAGGATACCGGCTTTCGGTGAACCAAAAGTAAAAATCCCAATAAGAATCCGGCTATAAGTCCCCCTACATGAGCAACATTATCCACTCCGGCACTCGTAAAACCTATTAGCAGACTTATAATTATCATAATCAAAATTCTTCGTGCCCCAAGTCCTTCTATATTCCCCCGGTTTTTTAACGCCAATGCAAAAAGCGCACCAACAAGTCCAAACACTGCTCCCGATGCACCGGCGGAAACCGTATACAAATGACCGTAAATATCGTTTACAAAAGAAAGGATATTTCCTGCCAATCCTGCCAATAAATATAGCACCAAAAAACGAATAGTACCCATATTCCTTTCCACATAACTACCCACAGCCACGAGCATTATCATGTTATTAGCCAGATGTCTTACATCAAAATGCATAAACATGGCTGTAAAAAGCGGATACCACATGTTTTTCTCTAACATAAACGGCGGATAGATCGCACCGTGTGTGCTCATATATTCTCCGTCACCCGCAACTCCTATAATAAGCATGTAGGCAAATACCAAAATATTTATTACGGCTAAACCTATACAGCCTTTTTCTTTCTTAAATTCATTATCACTTTCCATTTCACGATACCACTATTCCTAAAAGTTATATTATTAATTATTTTTTAAGGTTCATTTCATCTACATTTGATATATCTATCGTAACATTTATTCTGTTTCTATTGATATTACTAATCAAAATCAAAAACAATTATAATGGCTTCTTATAAAATATATTTTGGAGCTTGCAATATGACAGAA
>JAILKW010000063.1 GCA_024693455.1 Lachnospiraceae bacterium | reverse complement strand
ACTGGACGTCGTGCGCCCTATCTTCCGCATGGCAAGGCCAAGCGCCCTATCTTCCGCATGGCAAGGCCGTGTAGTTTCACACCGTCGCAAGGTCTCCTCGGCACAAGTGCCTCGGACGGTTCCAGATGCGCTTAGCGCATCTATACGGAACTCAAAATGTGCCACTGGCACATTTTGCAGTCGGCACAAAACCGACGTCCACTGGACGTCGTGCGCCCCATCTTGGAATAAAAAAGCCGTATAAAGCGTTCTTATTCCAAAAATCCGGGCAGGGGGCGAGCACAAGCAAAAATTCTCCGCGGCCGCAGGCATCGAGGCGGTGAAATGCAGCACCGCAGGCAAAGGGACCGCAGGGCAGTGGGCTGCAAAAAACCGGCAGGAGAGGCAAAAAAGCCCGGTATATTTTGCGATAAGTACAGATTATCATTGATGATAAAAATAAGTGAATTTACAGACAGGCCATTACTTATTATCATGAATACAGAAATACAAAGGGGATGCGGATGATGTACAAGATAGCTGCTTACAAAGAGAATAACTGTTTGTGTTGTCGTATAAGATATTTCCGGACAGATCAAATGACCGTGGCATACGATAGCATGTGCGTGTGCCTCAAAACGAGCAGGCATTGATTCTTTGTATCGACAGGCCATTTGTCCGGGAGCTTAAGCTTAAGCTTAAGCCTCCGTTTTTTTATTATCGAGTACGATCCTGCATAAACGAAATAAATAAAAATAGAAAGAAGGTATATATCATGTCAAACATTTACAAAGGAACACTTGGACTTATCGGAAACACACCACTGGTGGAAGTAGTAAATATCGAAAAGGAACTTGGTCTTGAAGCAAGGATCCTTGTCAAGCTGGAATACTTCAATCCTGCAGGCAGCGTTAAGGACCGCGTTGCAAAGGCCATGATCGAGGATGCGGAGGAAAAAGGACTTCTTAAAGAAGACTCTGTCATCATTGAACCTACTTCCGGCAATACCGGGATCGGACTTGCAGCTATCGCAGCTTCAAAGGGATATCGCATCATATTGACCATGCCCGAAACCATGAGCGTAGAGCGAAGGAATATCCTGAAGGCCTATGGTGCGGAGATTGTCCTGACAGAAGGAACAAAGGGTATGAAGGGTGCTATTGCAAAGGCAGAAGAACTGGCCAAGGAGATTCCAAACAGTTTTATCCCGGGACAGTTTATAAATCCTGCAAATCCTGCTGTCCATAAGGCTACGACCGGACCGGAGATTTGGAAGGATACGGAAGGAAAAATAGATATTTTTATAGCAGGAGTAGGTACCGGCGGTACTGTAACCGGAGCAGGCGAATATCTGAAAAAACAGAATTCGGACATCAAGGTTGTGGCACTTGAACCGGAAGATTCTCCTGTACTTTCCGAAGGCAGAGCAGGTGCGCATAAGATTCAGGGTATCGGTGCCGGCTTTGTGCCTGATGTGCTGAACACGAAGGTATATGACGAAATATTCAAGGCGCCTAATGATAAGGCATTTGAAACGGCAAAACTGCTTGCAAAGAAAGAAGGTGTCCTGGTCGGTATCTCTTCAGGAGCCGCACTTTACGGAGCAATCGAGCTGGCAAAAAGGGCGGAAAACAAGGGTAAGGTAATAGTTGCTTTGCTTCCGGACAGCGGTGACAGATACTATTCCACAGCACTGTTTACGGATTAAAGGATCAGAAGGGTATCTCCAAAATACTATAGTGTGGAGCTGATCTTGAAATATGGCAGCCGGAGCTTATGGCCTTGGAATTAAGTTAGAGAAAGTGTGAGATTATGAGTATGATTCAGGAAATATATGATTATATTAAAAACGGTGAAACCGATACTGAAAAATTCGGACTTGAAATCGAGCATTTTGTTGTAGATGAAAACGGAAATCAGATAGGCTTTAGCGAGATCACTTCCTTGATCGAAAGAGTGGGGCGGGATACCCGGGCTAAACTGATATATATGGACGGATATACGGTCGGCTATGCAAATGAAAAGTATTCGGTCAGCCTCGAACCTTCATGTCAGTTTGAGATAAGCATAAATCCTTATTCCGATATAGCTGCTATTGAAAGCATTTATCGTGAGTTCCTTGGGCTTTGGGAACCCTTGTTTCGGCAAAGAGGGTATCATATAGTGACATCCGGAAATCTGCCGGCGGTGGAACTTGGCAAGATCTGTCCGGATGAGATACCGCTGTCTCCCAAAAAAAGATATCAATATATGGACTCGTATTTCAGACAAAGCGGAAAATACGGAAAATACATGATGCGGGCTTCGGCCTCCACCCAGGTGTCCATTGACTACAGATCGGAAAGTGATCTTGTCAAAAAGCTTCGTGTGCTTCAGAAGATCGCACCGATATTGATGCTGATGATGGAAAATAAATCCGATATGGCATCCACTCTGCCGGATGCCCCGGATAAGCCGCATCTACTGAGGATCCAGGAGTGGGATGATCTTGATCCGGACAGAACGGGATTTTATCCCCACTCTTTGGAAGAAAACTTCGGTTATGAGCAGATAGCAAATGTGGTTTACACTATGCCGCTTATTTTGCTTACCGATAATGGATCTACGATCGATGTGGGTAATAAGAATGCAAAAGATCTTTTAAAAGAAGGTACTATCACCGAAAAAGAGCTTGATGTAGCAAGAAAGGAGAAGCTTACCGAGCATTTCCTTTCCATGGGCTTTTTTCATTTCAGGATCAAGAAATATATAGAGATACGTACCGCGGACAGTGTACCCATAAGCAAGGCATTGGGCTATGTGGCCCTGCTAAAGGGGATTGTTTATTCTGAGAGGAATCTAAGTCTCCTTGAGGAAGAATTATCGGATATTGATACCATAGATAAAATACAGGAGGCCGTTATCAAAATAGAAAAGGACGGCAATGATGCCGTTATTTATCATAATATGACCGCTTTGCAGTGGTCAAAGCGCATTGTTGAACTGGCAGGAAAGAGCCTTCCCGGGCATGAGAGGGAGTATCTGACACATGTGTGAGCTGCTGGGTATTAGTGCTCAAAAAAAGATCAGGATCAATGATCTGCTCGAGATTTTTTTCAGTCACAGTCTGGAGCATCGGAACGGGTGGGGACTTGCTTTGCCGGATGAGGATGAGCTTTTTCTTGCAAGGGAGTCTCATAAGGCAATTGACAGCGCATATCTAAAGGGTATCTTAAAGGATGATATTAATACATCCGGATGTATAGCCCACATCCGGAAAGCAACGATAGGAGAGGTAAGTCAGAAGAATACCCACCCCTTTTCTGCTTTCGATAAGTCCGGAAGACAGTGGATATTAGCACACAACGGAACGATCTTTTCTTCCGGTATCCTTGCGCCCTATCAGTATACTCAGGAAGGTACGACCGACAGTGAGCGTATCTTGCTCTATATCATTGACCGAATTAATAAGCTTTGCACGAAAGCAGATCATGTCATAAGCAGCGAAATAAGGATGCACTCTGTTGATGATGCGATCAGATCGATCACTTACGGAAATAAGGTTAACCTTCTGATCTATGATGGAGAGTTTCTTTATGCTCACAAAAACGAGCCCGGAACGATGTATGAAAAAGACATCGATGAGGGAATTATGCTGTCTACCGTACCTTTGGAATCAAAGGGATGGCGGGAGTTTGAGCAAAACCGCCTTATGGTTTATCGCAGAGGAGAGCTTGTATATGCCGGAGACAGGCATGACAATACCTATATCCATGATGAAGCAAAAATGAAATATCTGTATTTTGCTTATTCCGGCCTGTAAATTAATATCCGCAGGACCTTACGTTTCTTTACAGCTATACATTTGACCGGGCGGAATTTACGTGTCTTTACAGCTATACAGTTGCCCGGGCGGAATTTACGTGTCTTTGCAGCGATACAGCTGACCGGCGGACTTGTAATAAAAGACAGTCACACTTATAATAACCCCTGACAGATCTTCCGGTATTGACGGAGATTATTTTGAAGGTAAGCCGGAAAATGACCGGTGTGGATTGGAGATAAAGGGAGTAAGTATGACTATTGCGGATATTTTAAACAAGGTTGATGATGCGCTTTATACCTGGCTTTTGATATATATACTGGCCGGGGCCGGAATTTTTTTATACGATCAAAACGAGGTTTGTGCAGCTGCGCCTTATAAAGGACAGCTTCAAATACATGTTTGAAAAGAAGACTTCAAAAAAGGGAATGTCCTCTTTTCAGGCTCTG
>JAILKW010000043.1 GCA_024693455.1 Lachnospiraceae bacterium | reverse complement strand
TAAGGTAATATCGGGTAAAAGGCTCTTTATTCATTTGCTTCGCAGGCAGGGCTTATCCCGTATTATATAATGTCCTTTCGCGCCCCCGAAAGGATAAAAACATCACAAAAAAGAGTATAAGGACGGAGGTGAAGAGTGTTTGTGGAAAGCAGTGAAGCTTTAATGCTTCACTTGTTACAGGTAAATGAAGACTATAAGGCAAATAATTTGTTTGTTGCGAATGTGGATCGATAGTCTTCGGATCTGCCTGATGATTTGGAAAATTACGAAACCGCGGGAGGACAGTATATGCTGTCTTCTCGTTGGCGTGTTTATAGATAGGGGTCAGACCTCCTGTGGATTGTCGCAAGAGTGGGGCCGACCCCGTGAGGTCCCATTGGACATTTTTTGAAAATGTGATATACTGACAGTTGGTAACTTTTCCCCTGTAGGGTCGAACAGTTGCTTTATGATTTTGAGAGGTCTATATGGAAACGAAGATAATAAAATGCGACCCGTTAAATTTTATTCCCGAGGATATCGAGCCCGCCGCATTGGCGATAAAAAACGGCGGACTTGTGGCATTTCCCACCGAGACAGTATACGGACTTGGCGGCAACGGACTTCTTCCGGCTGCATCAAAAAAGATTTATGCGGCGAAGGGAAGACCTTCGGATAATCCACTGATACTTCATATTGCGGACAGACAGATGGTATATGCTCTTGCATCTGAGGTATCTGAAAAAGCGGTAAAACTCATGGAGGAATTCTGGCCCGGGCCCCTGACTCTTGTTTTTAAAAAGAAGGATATTGTGCCTTTTGAGACTACGGGAGGACTTGATACGGTGGCCATCAGGATGCCGTCGCACCCCGCGGCTTTAGAGCTTATCAGACGGTCGGGGTGTCCTATCGCTGCGCCCTCTGCTAACATTTCCGGAAGACCCAGCCCTTCAAAGGCATCTCATGTTGTGGATGACCTTTTTGGGAGGATCGATCATATCATCGACGGAGGCGAGACGGATATTGGCATAGAGTCCACTATAGTGGATATGACCGGGGAGGTTCCCATGATATTAAGGCCCGGATATATCACTACGGCCATGCTTAGGGAAGTTGTGGGTGAAGTGGATATAGATCCTGCCGTCAAGGGAGTTGACGCCAATATAAGACCTAAAGCTCCGGGGATGAAATATACCCACTATGCGCCGAAGGGCGAGCTGACCATTGTCGAGGGTGAGACAGAGAGGGTCGTAAAAAAGATCAACGAGCTCGTTCTTGAAAAAGAGAAAGAGGGCTTTAGGTGCGGAGTGTTGGCAAGCGCGGAGCAATATGAAAGCTATGATGCTGATATAGTATTAAAGGTTGGCTCGAGACTTGAACCTGTGACCATTTCAGCAGGTCTTTACAGTGTCCTTCGAGAGTTTGACGACCTTGAGGTTCAATATATTTTTAGCGAATCATTTTCCGGAGAAGGCCTTGGAAATGCCATAATGAACAGGCTTATAAAGGCTGCCGGACATAGAGTAATAGAGGTTTGGTAACTATTCACTACAGCAGTGAAAGGAGTTAAAAATGATAGCACTTGGATGTGATCAGGGAGGCTTTGCCCTTATGCAGCAGGTAAAGGATCATCTTGATGAAAGAGGATTGGAATACAAGGATTTTGGTACCTACAGTGAGGCGTCGGTGGACTATCCCGAGTTTGGAAAGAAGGCGGCCATGGCAGTTGCTTCCGGTGAGTGTGACAAGGGAATAATCATATGCGGAACCGGTATCGGCATATCCATTGCAGCAAATAAGATAAACGGAATACGTGCTGCTCTCTGTCATGATACATTTTCCGCAAAGATGACAAGACTTCATAACGACGCAAATATGTTGGCTATGGGCGGCAGAGTTATAGGCTTCGGCTTGGCTCTTGACGTGGTGGATGCCTTCCTTGATACAGAGTTTTCAAATGAGGAAAGACATGTAAGAAGAATAGCGCAGCTTGAAGGTTAAAAAAGATAGACGGAAAGCGCAATAAATGATATAATGTTAACTATTCATGACAGCTCTGAACACTTGCTGTTCAGAGCGTGTTAAGATGTGACTCAGGAAGGCATCTCGCTCCACTTTGCGAAGCAAAGTCTCTGATTGAGTGAGATGCTCGTAACTGGAAGCAGCGAAGCTGTGAACAGTTACGTATAATGGACGATGTGCGACTGTCTGTTTTTTGTGTATGCGAAATTCCACTTTTGGAGATCGGATCATGAAAGAGGATAAAGAGAAAAAACGTAAAGACAGGCTTGAGGTTTCAAGAGCATTTTCTATGGTGGTGCACGTAGGAATTACCATGCTGGTGTCGATATTTTTGTGTTTGGCCATCGGCATTTGGGTTGATAAGACTTTCCATACGAATGTCACCGTGTTTTTTATTTTTTTTGGTGTGGTCAGTGGTTATTGCTCTGCATTTTCCACGCTTGCCACATTTTTTAAGGGAAAGGCAACAAAGAGCGAATTGCTCGAAAGGATAGAGGAGCTTGCAGATGAAGAAGCTGATGATGAAGATATACAAGGTGAATGATGTACTCCTTGGTCTGCTTTTCGGGTTGTTCCTTTATTTTATCCTGATAAGTCTTATCGGTGTGTGGTTTGCAGAAAATAAAGCGGGCTATGTGCTCAGCACTTTTATCGGGACGTTTACGGCGATGTTGCTTTCGTGCCACATTTACTGGACCTTGGATCGTGCCTTTGAAAAGCCTGAGGGACAGGGATCGAGATTTGTGCTTATCAGATCCATGGGAAGGATATTTGTGATGTTTCTCGTGTCCTTTTTGGGACTTATGGTTCCGGTGCTATCCTTTGCGGGTGTGGTGATCGGAATGCTGGGACTTAAAGTGTGTGCGCTTTTTGAACCGCTGGTTTCAAGGTGCATCCTGGATAAGCTTTTAAAAAATGAGGATAATAACATAGAGGCTTGACCTCTGTGTGTTATAGAAAGAAAGTAACTGTTCACTAAAACTTTGAACTCTTACGAATGAAAGCGAAATTGTACTATTTCGTTTATAATACACTACGAAGGGAGAGTGGATGTATGGAATTTATTTTAGCCGGTATTGGTACAGGGATTACCACTATCGGCAGGACTTATTTGCCGGCGGCAGATGAGCAGGAAGTGGATTTCTTTATACACAAGCTGGTAAAGATGCCATTTCAATTGTTTGGACAGGATGTCTACCTGACCACAACCAATGTGTGTACACTTATAGTGATGACAGCGATACTTATTTTCGCTATCTGTGCTCACAGGAAGTTGAAAAAGGCAGAGGATGTCCCGGACACGTTTCAGAATATCATAGAGATATTGGTTGAGGCTTTAGACAATCTCGTGGATGGCTCCATGGGAGAACACAAGAAGAAATATGTCAACTATATGGGAACCATATTACTTTTCATATTCTTGGCCAATACCTCGGGCTTATTCGGACTCAGACCGCCGACAGCGGATTATGGAACTACGTTCTGCTTAGCGATCATTACGTTGACGATGATCCAGTATCAGAACATCAAGTGCAATAAGTTCAAGGCTTTTACAAGTCTCTTTGAGCCGTTGCCCATTCTGTTCCCCAGTAACCTGATCGGAGAGTTTTCGTGTTTGATATCACTGTCATTGCGTCTCTTCGGAAATATCATGGCAGGAACGGTAATGCTCGCACTGTTCTATGGATTGCTCCCCACGGTAGTAACAATAGCGATCCCCAGTGCACT
>JAILKW010000025.1 GCA_024693455.1 Lachnospiraceae bacterium | reverse complement strand
TGATGAGGACTATGATGGGCTGATCAGTTCAAAGGCTACAACGAGGGTGGAAACGCCTCCGGGAGATCAGGCACAGTTCGACTGGAGCGAGTACCAAATGAGTGTTGCAGGGAGTCTTAGGACGGTCTACTGTTTCGCCATGATACTGGCAGCATCAAGAAAAAAGGCCATATGCTTTTCTTTAAGGGAAGACGCCGATGCCATCTATGAGGCTATACAGGAACTATTTGAGGATCTTGGTGGTGTTACCATTGAACTGCTAATAGATAATCCCAAGGCTTTAGTGGTGGAAAACAATCCCAAAAGCGAAGACGAGATAAAGTATAATCCGTATGCGCTCCTTTTAGCAAAACATCTTGGCACAGAGCTAAATGCTTGTCCCTGCTACTGGCCACGTAAAAAAGGAAAGATAGAAAATCCTTTTGTCTATATCGAAGAACAGTTTGTAAAGGGAAACAGTTTTGCAACCATGGAAGAACTTAACCGCAGAGGCAAGGAATTCATAAATGCCTGGTGCGACGAAAAGCATGGTACAACAAAAAGGATTCCAAATGAACACTACCTGCTGGAAGAAAAGGCGGTGCTGCTACCGATTCCAAAAACACGGTATCGTAAATCGCCATTAAAAAGCCGGAAGGTAAGCGCAGACAGTTTCGTCAGCATTGATTCTAATAAGTATAGCGTACCCGTAAAATATGTGGATAAGAAGATCTTCTTCCGTATAGTGTATGGTTTCCGTATAGAAATATACACAAAGGCCGAAGAACTAATTCTCAAAAAAGAAGTCTCTTATGGTAAAAGGCAGGTCATAAAGGAAGATGCTCACTATGAAGCAATCGCTCCACGGACAGCCACTTCTATCCCGCAGATAAGACGTGACTTTACAAGAATCTTTAGCAATGGAGAGTCTTATCTTGAGGCCTGCGGCAAGAAGTCGGGCCAGCCTACACACCATGCCAGAAGGATCCTCGAACTACGTGACCTGTATGATGATGAGATTCTCGATAAATTGATAGGCATGTCCATAGATTTAGACTGTATGGATATCAGGTCATTTAAGTCAATCATTAAGTCCTATAATAGCGGAGATCTTAAGATTGGCGACTGCACGAATGATATCTTAGGAGATGTAGATGATGAAGCCGCTCTGACTCGTGATTGTGATTATTATGAAAAAGCGGTTGCGGAGGTGAAACAGTGAGCAGAAATACGTTGGTAGACAATTCCATTCTTATTCCAGACATGATGAAAAGGTTCAAACTTGTTGATATGCGGGACCAGTATCCACAGCTCATAGAAGAAGCAAGGCGATCATCCATGGACTATGAGGAGTTTCTCAAAAGACTGCTTGAAATAGAGGACGCAGGGAAACTTGAGCGGAGGCAGATGCGTCTTAAGGATAAGGCTAACTTTGAAACCCTGCATTATCTTGAGGATATAGATTACAGTTTCAACTCAAGTATTGATAAAAATAAGATAGATGAGCTGTCCACGCTTGCATTTATTGATGCGTGTGAAAATATCCTTATAATAGGACCGCCCGGTGTGGGCAAGAGCATGATAGCCACAGGTTTGGGGATAAAAGCATGTGATGCGGGCAAGAAGGTTCTGTTTGCAAATGCCAAGGAATTGCTGGATCGTCTGTGTGACGCGGCTGAAAACGGGTCTCTGAAAGAGGCACTGGACAACCTGGATAAAATACATCTGCTTATAATAGACGAACTGTCATATATAAAAATGGATAAAGAAAGAGAGAGCCTTTTCTTCCAGGTCATACGGAGACGGTATGAAAAGAACCCTCTCATCATCACTACAAACCTGCCCGTAGGCAGATGGGATGAACTCTTTACCGGCAAACTTGCTGCAACGGCTATATTAGACCGTGTACTGCACCACTGTCATGTGTTGAGTATAACGGGTGAGAGCTATCGAATCAAGAGCAAAAACAGTGTTAAATAATGAGAGGACGATTATGGATAAAGTAAATGAACTGCAGGAAATCTTTCTTGCTGAATTAGATGAATATGAAGCGGATCCACCAATGACGGATGAGGAACGTTCTCTTCTGTTGGAATGGGTGCAGAGCGGGCACAGCGTCCACGATAACCCCTATATGGGCGTTTATGAAGGCGGAGTGCCAATCGATTTCATTAATGCTCATCGTGACATGGAAGAAATGGATCGCGAATTTGAGGCATTATCAGATGAAGAACGCGGACGTTTTGTCCGCAAGTGGTACCATGAAGAGACAGTTGATGATCTTAGATTGGAGATCGATGAATTGTCCAGCCGGCTCGGAGTTTACGAGTGGGTTCTAAGAAAGTATCATCTGATCGAAATAGCTGACGCGGAATATGAGGAAGCCCGCCAGCGACGTATATCCTTTGAACTATCGATAGATTCAGATGAGGAGGTGCCGTTTTGACAGTAATAAACGAATCTGATTTTCCTGAAATAGTGGAAATATATAACCGCAATGGACGCAAGGCGGCATATGATTATATCAGGAACACATACGGCTTAAAGCGACCATACTTTGTCATCCATCGGATAGAAAATAAGTCTAACTATATGTTGGACAAAGGGAACGATCAGTTTGTCCCAAGGGATCGGATCGAAGGCGAAGACCTGTTTATGACTATAGATGAGTTATGTGGAAATGAAGACAGTTGTAGTCATAATAACACTAATCCAATGGCAACAGAGAAGGCAATGGAAAGCCTTATTCACAGCCTCATAAGTGACAGACTTCTCGAGTTGAGCAAGTATATAACCATGGAGACAATGGGGCGAAAAATAATAATCGATAAGACCTCCATGAAAAACGACGGATATACCGTGACGGTCCATTAGAGGTGGGTCAAAAGACAGTATAAAAAATAAGATTTACGAATAAAAATGACCCACCCGTTGTGGGATCAATAAATCCCATAGGGGTGGGTCAGATTTCAACGTAAAAGTGGGTCAAATTTACTTGACAATCTACAACAGTTTGATCGGATAAGAACGGGCAAGAGCAGGCTTTTGATCAGGCTTATCCGATCAAATTTCTTTGGTGGCAATCATATAGCAGGAAAACTTTGACTCTCGGACCAGGTTTCGGGTAGTAACGAAAATTTTAAAATTTGGTGTAAAGTAAAATTGCCTCTGTCCGATATAATAGGTGTAAGGTAAATGAAAACAATCCCGACGGATGAAAACTACGATACAGATCAGGGACGACAGATATCGCAGGATAAACAGATAGTGTAAAGTGGTTTATGAAAACATAGGCATCAGGGCTCCGCCATCTGCTTCGCAGATGCCACCTCATGCCGAATACACGGAGGTAAAGATTATGGTAAATAACGGATACAATCAGTATTTGAGAAGCAAAATTATGACAGCATCCAAGGCTGAACTTACATTGATGCTCTATGAGGGAGCCA
>JAILKW010000022.1 GCA_024693455.1 Lachnospiraceae bacterium | reverse complement strand
GCTGACGGACCGTTAAGAAGTCCTTTCAGCGCCTATTTTCAAGGCGGTCTGACATATCCGCATGCCAAGCTTGGTATATTGTATTCACTTCAGAAACTTTATGATCATAATCTTGTGGATATAAAATAAATGTGCTAAAATTACTTGATAGTTATTTGTATTTGTTATAAAATCACCCCGGTTCAAAGTAAATCTAAGCCGGGTTATGACGATCAGGTCATTTATATAAAGGAGTTTTTAAAATGACAGCAGGATACGGAATTGATATGGGAACACAGAATCTTAAGATTTTCTCCCGCCAGGCCGGACAGGTCATTCAGGAAAAAAACACGATTGCCATTGTTGAGGGCAATCAAATGTATGCATACGGAGATGAAGCTTTTTCAATGTATGAAAAAGCTCCCGAAACCATAGATGTTTCATTTCCCATTAACGGCGGTGTTATTGCCGACTTTGATAATATGCAGACAATGATCCTCGAAATGCTGGAAGGCAGATTAAAAGCCAAATTAAAAGGATCGGATATAATCATCGCCGTTCCCACTGACATAACGGAAGTCGAAAAAAAGGCTTTCTTTGATATGTTTGCCAAGACAAAGATTAAGGCCAAATCTGTAAAACTTTGTGAAAAGCCTCTTGCCGATGCACTCGGTATGGGAATCGATGTATCGGAACCCACCGGTGTTATGGTGGTTGATCTTGGTGCAGACACTACAGAGATCTCGATCATTTCACTCGGAGGTCTTGTTCTTTCCCAGCTTTTACCTTTGGCAGGAAATAAGCTTGATGAGTCTATAGTAACTTACATCAAGAGACAATATAATCTTGTCATCGGAACCAAAACAGCCAAATCACTTAAAGAAAGTATCGGATCGGCTCTTCCTCCGGAAACCAAAGATGTACAGGTTGTTGTCGGAAGAGATCTTGTCAGCGGCTTACCTATCGAGATGGAAGTTACATCTGATATGATCTATGAAGGTATTAAAGATGATCTTGCAAGTATCGGTTCATCCATACGAATGACTCTTGAAAAAGTTCCGCCGGAGCTTGCCAAGGATATCGTAAGATCGGGAATATATTTAACCGGTGGTTCATCAAAGATAAGAGGTATCGCTGACTTTTTCTCCGACATTACAAATATCACCATGAATATTGCCGAAAGAGGCAGTGACACTGTTGCACTCGGACTTGGACAGGTCCTTACAGAAGAAAAGTATGCAAGATTCGGATATACTATGCGTTCACGCATTTTTAGTTAAGGATACAATAAAACTATGAATAGAAGAAAGGGAATTAATATACCCAGTCATTTTGTCCTTTTATTTTTGGCGGTGATCTGTATAGGTATACTTTTTTTCAGTTATGCTTCCGGTTCCTTTGCGGGTCCGGTTTCGGTTATAGCTGACTATGTATTTATGCCGCTTCAAAAAGGAATGTCAGCAGTAGGAGATAAGATTTACGATTCGGCAAAAGAGGGCGAAAGCAAAAAAGAGCTGATAGCCGAAAATGAACTGCTGAAAGCACAGGTAGCAGAGCTTCAATCGAGACTTACCAATGTACAGCTGCAAGAAAGTGAACTTGAAAGATTAAGGGAACTTTATAAACTTGATCAAAGTTATTCCGAATACGAGACCACCGGAGCTTATGTGGTGGGTCAGGGAGCCAGCAACTGGTTCAACACATTTACCATAGACAAGGGTAGTGCAGACGGTATCAAGAAAGATATGAATGTTATTGCAGGCAGTGGTCTTGTAGGTATAATCGTTGATGTCGGTTCCCATTATTCGGTTGTAAGATCTCTTATCAATGACAATACCAATGTAAGTGCCATGGTTATTTCTTCAGGCGACAACTGCATTGTCAGCGGTAATCTGGAGCGTATGAACGAAAGCAACATGATAGATTTTACCGGTCTTGAAGACAGCGGAGATATCGTAGAAGAGGGAGATGCCATAGTCACATCCAACATAAGCAATAAATATTTAAAGGGAATCCTCATCGGATATATATCAAAGATCCAGGATGACAGTAATGATCTCACCAAATCCGGAGCTATAACCCCTGTGGTAGATTTTAAACATTTAAAAGAAGTCCTTGTGATCCTCGGCAAAAAAGAGAACGGAGAAGTTGAAGGGAGAACTAAAGAATGAAAAGGTTTCAGTATCTTTTTCTTAAAGCATTTTTGGTTCTTTTACTTATTTTTGCCGGTTTCATCCTTCAAACCAGTATATTCAGAGGACTTAAGCTTGCCGGCATCGTACCCAATATAATGGTGATCATCACCAGCAGTCTCGGATTTATGAGAGGTCCCAAAACAGGAGCTATGACAGGTTTTTTTTGCGGACTTTGTATTGATACATACAGTTGCATACTCTTTGGATCAAGTACTTTTATTCTAATGCTGCTGGGTTATCTTAACGGTGTATTTAACAGATTGTTCTTCGGGGAAAGCATTAGACTTCCCCTTTTTATGGTAGCCATTACTGATGTTTTATACGGAAGTCTGGTTTATTTAACCTTGTTTTTCTCCCGTCACAGAAATAATGTTACGTATTACCTTATGAACGTCTCTTTACCTGAAATGGTGTATACCATAGTTGTATTTGTTTTTTTATATTTTTTTATTTATCGTTTCAATATTCTCCTTGATACGATAGACAAAAGGAGTGCGAGAAGAATTGCCAGATAGTTTACGTGATGCTTTAAAAAGCTTTTTCAACAACAGAAGATATGTTATTACCGCACTTATGTTCCTTTTTGCCGGAATACTGATAAGCAGACTTTTTGTTCTTCAGATAGTACAAGGCGAAAAATACCAGGCTAATTATGATCTTAGGATAGAAAAAACCGAAAGCATTGAAGCAACAAGAGGAAAAATATTTGACCGAAAAGGTGTTGTGCTTGCATATAACGATCTTGCATATGCCGTTACCATAAAAGACGAAGATGAAGAAAGCGATCACAGCATAAAGCTCAATGAGCGTCTTTATAACATTATAAAAAACATTGAAAAAAACGGTGATAAAATAGATAATGATTTTGGTATCAGATTAAAACATGACGAAACTTATGAATTTATTTTAAGCGGTACCAATTTAATGAGGTTTAGAGCCGATATCTTCGGCAGACCTTCAATCAACGATCTTACAACCAACACAAAACTTGGATACGAATTTAATGAAGCAGAGGCAGACGCCGATCAGATAATGGCTTATCTCAAAAAGCTTTATGATGTAGATGACAAGTATGAAACAAAATATGCATATCGCATAATAGTTGTAAGATATCGTATGTGGCTTAACAGATACCAAAAATACATGGCCACAACAATAGCTTCCAATGTCAACCAAAAAACAGTTGCATACATAAAAGAGAATTCGAACGAGCTCATAGGAGCCGATATAAAAGAAAATTCCATAAGACGATATGTCGATCCGGAAGCTTTCGCAAATATTCTCGGTTATACCGGAACGATATCTCCCGAAGAATATCGCAAAGCGTCCGAAAAGGACGATACGGTTACACTAAATGATATAGTCGGGAAATCAGGCATTGAGCAGGTTCTTGACAAAAGTCTTGCCGGTAAAAAGGGTTATCGTAAAATATATGCGGACAGCAGCGGTAAAATGATCAAGGTAACTGAAAGCAAGAATCCCAAGACGGGAAATGACGTTTATCTTTCGATCAACCACGATCTGCAGGTGGCAGCATATAAACTTCTTGAAAAAGAGATAGCCGGAATTTTATATTCAAAGATAGAAAATATCAAATACTATAATCCCGGTTCCAATGCAAGTGCTTCCGATATAGTTGTCCCGATATATGAAGTTTATTATGCACTGATAAACAATAATCTTTTGGATCTTGATCTGATGAACACCAAATCATCATCGGATGTTGAAAAAAACATATACAAAGCGTATAAGTCCAGGAAAGACAAGGTTCTAAAAGAACTCGAAAGTCAGCTTACTTCTTCATCTCCCAAAGCATATAACACTTTAAGTGATGAATTTCAGGATTATTCAACTTATCTTGTAAAGAAATTAAGAGCTGACGGCGTTTTAAAAAACGATCTTATCGATGTCAATGATCCGACCTACAAAAAATGGCAGTCAGAAAAGCTCTCTGTAAAGGAATATATTTCATATGCTCTTCAAATGAAATGGATAGACATTTCATCTTTTACAAAGAGTTCAAAATATGTGGATACCGACGAAACCTATATGGATTTAGTCAAATACATAATAGAAGACCTTTCCACTACAAAAGGATTTGCCAAGATTGTTTGTCATTATGCTATTTTAGATGATGAGATAAGCGGTGCATCGCTTTGTGCGGCATTATATGATCAGGGCGTTTTAAAAAAGAACAAATCAACCAGAGATGCCCTGCTTAACGGCTCTGTTCGGGCATATGACTTTTTAAAAAGCAAGATCCATGATTTAGAGATCACTCCGGGTGAACTTGCACTTGATCCCTGTTCCGGTTCAACTGTTATAACCGATATTAATACAGGTGAGATACTTGCCTGCGTCACCTATCCCGGATATGATAACAATAAACTTGCCAACGGAGTTGATTCAGACTACTATACCTACCTGAATCTGTCTCTTTCAAACCCGTTATATAATCATGCTACCCAGCAAAAAACAGCTCCGGGTTCAACATTTAAGCCTTGTAGTTCGGTTGCGGGTCTTTGCGAGGGTGTGATCACAACCACAACAAAGATAACCGATAAGGTAACATTTGAAAAAGTATCCAACCACCCCAAATGCTGGATATATCCAAGGGGCAGCCACGGAACGATAAATCTCGCCGAGGCCATCAGAGATTCATGTAACTATTATTTCTATGAAGTAGGTTGGAGACTTGCCGGTGGTGATAATAATTACAATGATGCAGTCGGAATTAAAAAAATCCAAAAATACGCTTCTCTTTTCGGCCTCAATGAAAAAACAGGCGTTGAAATAGAAGAGAACACTTCCGATCTTGCCACGGAATTCCCGGTTATGGCTGCCATGGGCCAGTCAAACCACAACTTTACCACAATAGCCCTTGCAAGATATGCTACAGCTATCGCCAACAACGGTAAAGTATTTAAGTTTTCACTTTTGGATCATGTTCAAAATGCCAAAGGAAAGGTTACGAAGAAATTCGGGGCCGAAGTTGTACGTGATATTGATGTACTTGATCAAACAGGATGGAATGCCATTCACAAAGGAATGAGAATGGTTGTTACCGAATCTCTTCCCGAATATACAGGCTTTCCTCTTGCCGTAGCAGGTAAAACAGGTACTGCACAGGAAGACAAGACAAGACCAAACCACGCATTGTTCATTGGTTATGCTCCTTATGATAATCCAAAGGTTGCCATTGCAACACGTATTGCAAACGGATACACCTCGCATAATGCAGCAGATGTTTCCCGTAATATTTTGGGAGTTTATTTTGGAGTCAAATCATCAAAAGAACTATTAAAAAGTAACGGCATTACAGCTTCCAGCTCGAATTCAGGTAATACTGATTAAGGAATATACAATGAAAGATATTTCAATGATAAAAAGCTATCCCCATGGTCTGACTTTAATTCTAAATCCCGATAAGGATTTCGAAACTGTTGCGAGGGATGTTTGTGAGAAATTTGCATCTTCAAGAGAATTTTTCGGTACTGAAGATATAGTTCTTTCTATCGAAGGCAGAGTATTGTCCGACGAAGAAACAGAGGCGATCATCCAATCGATCGAATATAATTCAGACCTTACTGTAACCCTTATCATAGATCAGGATGAGACCAGGGACAGAAGGATGGTAGCCCAGCTTGAACGTTTTTATACCGAAGGAATATACAATTATGCTAAAATAATCTATGGTGATGTTAAAAACGGCGAGCGGATAGAATCCACAAAATCAATTCTTGTAATAGGTGATGTTAAGGAAGACGGTCTTGTTACATCAACAGGAAATATAATCATCTGGGGCAAACATGAAGGTACCGCAATTGCAGGTGCAACCGGAGATGATAAAGCTCTTGTAGTTGTGGGAGATCTTCAAACAAGCGTCATCGGGATCGGAAGACATTCCAAACAGATTGAGATTGAAAACAAAACCGGCTTCTTCAAGAAAACCGTTACTCATCCCTCAATCCTTAAATACACCGGAGGAGACATTCAGGTTCAGGCATTCTCACCTATTGAATTACAGATTTAATTAAAATATGTTTAGAAATTATCACTTTAAAAATTATAACATCAGGCTTATCATTGCTGTCGTCGCCCTTACAATACTCGGTATCATGATCGTCGGAAGTGCAAACAGTGCATATCAGACAAGACAGATTTTAGGTATGATAATAGGAGTAGTTGTAATGGTAGGCGTATCCTTTGTGGATTACAGCATGGTACTTAAATATCACTGGATAGCTTATATTGCAACGATCATATTCCTTTTTTTGGTTCTTTTTGCCGGAGATGATGCAAAAGGCGCCCAAAGATGGTTGGAAGTGGGCGCGCTAAGATTTCAGCCGTCCGAGCTTGCCAAAGTTTTACTGGTTCTTTTCTTCGCGAGATTCCTTATGGACTATACGGAAGAATTAAACAAATGGAAAACAATTGCCTTTTGCGCACTTCTTGGAGGAGTTCCGTTACTTCTCATATTAAAGGAACCGGATCTTTCCACAACCATTGTTACATTCATGATGATATTTACCATGATGTTTTTTGCCGGCTTGTCTTACAAAATTATAGTCCCACTTATAGGTGTGGGTTTTGTCGGCGTTGTTGCTGTGATCTATTCAATACTTCATTCGGCCGAAGGTGCTCTGGCAGGTTATCAGAACGATCGAATCCTTGCATGGCTGATGCCGGATAAATTTCCTGACAAGGCCAGACAGCAGCAAAACTCCATAATGGCTATAGGATCCGGTCAGTTGTTCGGCAAAGGATTATATAATAACGGTGTTGATTCCGTAAAAAACGGTAATTATATTCCGGAACCTCATACGGATTTCATTTTTGCCGTAGCAGGAGAGGAACTGGGATTCATCGGATCCGCACTTATCATAATTCTTTTATTTATTATTGTATATGAATGCATTCGAACCGCTAAGCTCGCCAAAGACCTTGCAGGACAGCTTGTTTGCATAGGAATAGCTTCCATGATCGGTTTCCAGGCATTTGTAAATATCTGCGTAGTAACCGGACTTATGCCTAACACGGGACTTACACTTCCGTTTGTCAGCTATGGACTTACGTCCCTTGTTACATTATACTTTGGTATAGGCTTTGTTCTAAATGTTTCACTACAGGCAAAAAAGTTTTACGAAATATAAAACAATTCATGGGGAATTGTTTATAAGGGTTATAAAATAGGGGGATAATATGAATATTGGACTTGTTGCACATGACGCAAAAAAGAAACTTATGCAAAATCTTTGCATAGCTTATCAGGGCATTCTCTCAAAAAACGAACTTTTTGCTACCGGTACCACAGGTAGACTTGTGGAGGAGGCTTCCGACCTGACTGTTCACAAGTATCTTTCCGGACATCTCGGAGGAACGCAGCAGTTGGGTGCACAGATAGAGCACAATGATATCGATCTTGTTATTTTTCTTCGTGATCCGCTTACCGCAAAAAGCCACGAGCCTGATGTTAACAGCATAGTAAGACTCTGCGATGCTCACAACATCCCGCTTGCTACAAATCTGGCAACAGCCGAGCTTCTTATAAAATCACTTGACAGAGGAGATCTTGAGTGGCGTGAAATGTATAAATAAAATATTATCAATTTTACTTTCTCTGATTTTGATCGTTTCTCTTGGCGGTTGTAAAGGCAGGGATATTCCCCAAAAATTCAGTATGTATAAAGATTCCGTGACATACGGACTTTTACCGGATCCAAATGACGGGAAACTGTTCTTTTCATCCGACAAATGCATCGGCACCAGATCTGATACTGGTGAGTCTCATGCTGATATATCAGAGGGTTACGGTGCTTTTGATGATACATCGCTTGAAGTAAAAAGTTCTCATAATATCATGGAGAAGATGTATCCTGCTTCAACTACCAAAGTATTGACAGCATATATAGCACTTACCTCAGGTAATCCCGAGCAGATATTTACAGTCAGCGAAAATGCGATCAACACTACCGTAGGTTCCTCAACAAGCGGTCTTATAATAGGAGATAAGATAGCTCTTTCCGATCTTATGTACGGTCTTATGCTTAACAGCGGAAATGATGCAGCCGTTACCATAGCTGAAGGAATCAGTGGAAGTGTAGAGGACTTTGCAGCCCTTATGAATCGTACGGCCCGTTCTCTCGGAGCTACGCATTCCAATTTTGTAAATCCTCACGGACTGCCGGATGATAATCATTATACATGTATTTACGATATGTATCTTATTTTTCATGCAGCCCTTGATATTCCTGAGTTTGTCAAAATAATTAAAACAGCCGAAAAAAATGTTAAATATTCACATTCCAACGGTAGCGAAGCAACCGCAAAGTACACCAACACCAATTGGTATCTGTCCGGTAATGCCGTTGCACCGAAAGGTATCCGTGTGATCGGCGGCAAAACCGGTACGACCAACGCTGCGGGTTACTGTCTGATCCTTTATTCAAAACGAAAATCAGACAAACATGAACTTGTCTCAATAGTATATAAAGCATCTTCAAGAGACGGTCTTTATGATGTGATGACCAAAATTCTTGAAGAATCCAAAAAATAGTTTACAAAGTTTTTGTTTTAAGAATCTTCATACTTGCTTGATAGCAAATTGTTAATGGAGTATAATCGAGGTATCAAATGTTTACGAATATACAGTTTTATTCGTAATGTTTATCAATACATTTTAAGGAGGGTAAAACCATGGTAGAGATCATAGCCGGAAAAAAGGGGAAAGGAAAAACTAAAGAGTTATTGGCCAAAGTAAAGGGAGACCTTGCTAATGCTAACGGAAGTCTTGTATATATCGACAAGAGCCAAAAGCATATGTTCGAGCTGGATTCAAAGGTTCGTCTTATCAATATGGCAGATTATCCCATTGAAAGCACTGATGAATTTACCGGTTTCTTATCAGGTGTTATATCCCAGAACAGCGATATAGAAGAGATTTTCCTTGACAGTTTTCTCACTGTAGCTTTCATCGATACCAATAACGGTCTTTGTTCGGCTATGGAAAAGCTTGACGTTATTTCAGAAAAATTCGGTGTTAAATTTGTCCTTAGTATTTCACAGGATGAAGCAGATCTCCCCGATGTAGTTAAAGCAAGAATAGTAGTTTCATTATAAGAATTGGAGGAAGTATGGCAATACTGGTTACCGGAGGTGCCGGATTTATAGGAAGTCATACCTGTGTTGAACTTTTAAATGCCGGTTATGAGGTAGTTGTTCTTGATAACCTCTCAAATGCAAGTGAGATCTCTCTCGACAGAATAAAAGAACTTACAGGCAAGGACCTCAAATTTTACAAAACAGACATTCGTGACAGAGAAGGTCTCGAGAAGATCTTTACTTCAGAGTCAATTGACAGTGTGATTCATTTTGCCGGATTAAAAGCAGTAGGTGAATCCGTTGAAAAGCCTTGGGAATATTACGAAAACAATATTTCAGGAAGTCTCATACTTTTTGATGTAATGAGGAAACACGGTGTTAAGAATATTATCTTTTCATCATCATCAACGGTTTACGGTACTCCCGAAGAAGTACCGGTTACGGAGCAGACTCCAAAAGGAACATGTACCAATCCCTACGGTTGGACAAAATGGATGCTTGAACAGATTTTATCAGACATGCAAAAGGCAGATAACGAATGGAATGTTATTTTACTTCGTTACTTCAATCCCATCGGTGCACATAAGAGCGGAAGGATGGGAGAGGATCCCAACGGTATCCCCAACAATTTAATGCCTTATATCACTCAGGTTGCTGTTGGCAAGCTTCCCCGTCTCGGAGTTTTCGGCGATGATTATGATACCCCCGACGGTACAGGCGTCCGTGATTATATTCATGTTGTTGACCTTGCGGACGGTCACGTCAAAGCCCTTTCTCAGATCAAGAAGAACTGCGGTCTTAAGATATATAACCTCGGAACAGGTAAGGGCTACAGTGTTCTTGAAATTGTTAAGAATTTCGAAGAAGCTACAGGTGTTAATATTCCTTATGACATCAAGCCTCGTCGTGCCGGAGACATAGCTGCCAATTATGCTGATGCATCTCTTGCCAAAGAAGAGCTTGGCTGGGAAGCAAAATACGGCATAAAAGAAATGTGTGAAGACTCCTGGCGCTGGCAGAAGAATAATCCTAACGGATATTCCGAATAATTTTTCAAAAAAATGCTTGCATTTTGTTTTGAAATGTGTATAATTATATTTGTTGTGCGACAATGAAATGTTGCACAGCATTTGGTTCGTTGGTCAAGTGGTTAAGACGTCGCCCTCTCACGGCGAAAACAGGGGTTCGACTCCCCTACGAACTGCTACTCATATTTTTTGCTATTTGGAGTGGGTCATATGGCCCACTCCAAATTATATATAAGGATAAATTATATGTCTAAATACAAAGATTATGAAACACGAACAGAAGAGCTCGTCATGCCGATCCTGGATGAGTTGAAACTTTCCCTGTGGGATGTTGAGTTCGTTAAAGAAGGTAAAACCTTTTATCTTAGGATATACATAGATAAAGAAGGCGGTGTCAATATAGAAGAATGTGAAAATGTAAGCCGCAGAATGAATGAACTTCTTGATGAATACGATTATATTTCCGAAGAATACATATTTGAGGTTTCGTCCCCGGGACTTACAAGACCTCTTGTACGGGAGAGAGATTTTATAAACAGTATAGGAAGGCTTGTTGAAATACACACCTATAAAGCAATTTCCGGCAGTAAAGAGTTTGTCGGGAAATTACTCGAAGGTGATCCAAAGAAAGTTACGATCGATTGTGAAGGCGAAATACTTACTTTTACAAAAGAAGAAATGTCAAGCATACGTTTAAGTTTTGAATAAGGTGTATATAGGAGGAAAATAAAATGGCTAACACAGAGCTGCTCGAAGCACTCACCATGCTTGAGAAAGAAAAGAACATCAGCAAGGATTCGATGCTTGAGGTTATCGAGAATGCACTTCTTACCGCATGTAAGAACAATTTTGAAAATGCCGATAACATGAAAGTTACTATCGATCCCAAGACATGCGAATATCATGTACTTGCTGAAAAGACGGTGGTTGAAAAAGTAAATGATCCCGTCACCGAGATATCTTTAGCCGATGCTCAGGATATAAGCGGAAGTTTTAATTTAGGCGATCAGGTGAATATAGAGCTTCGTTCACAGGATTTTGGACGTATAGCAGCCAATGCGGCAAAAAATGTCATCCTTCAGAAAATCCGTGAAGAAGAGCGCTCTGTTATATTTAACGAGTATGTCGATAAAGAGCATACCGTTGTTACAGGAACCATTCAAAGATATATCGGAAAAAATATTTCCGTAAACCTTGGAAGGGCAGACGCTATTCTTACGGAAAATGAACAGATCAAATCCGAACATTATGAACCTACAGACCGCATCAAGGTATATATCCTTGAGGTTCGTGATACTCAAAAAGGTGC
Organism: Lachnospiraceae bacterium; assembly: GCA_024693455.1. GTDB lineage: Bacteria > Bacillota > Clostridia > Lachnospirales > Lachnospiraceae > Weimeria. The sequence goes on along the minus strand of JAILKW010000022.1, from coordinate 75,762 downwards.
GCGTATCCGTGTTTCCCGTACACATCCCGATCTTGTAAAATGCCTCTTTGAACAGGAAGTTGCAGAAGTAAGAGACGGTATTGTTGAAATAAAGAGTGTTGCACGCGAAGCCGGAAACAGAACAAAGGTAGCTGTTTATTCAACAGATGAAGATGTTGATCCCGTAGGCGCATGCGTTGGTATGAACGGCGCCAGAGTTAACGCCATCGTGTCCGAACTCGGAAACGAGAAGATCGACATTATAGAGTGGGACGATAATCCCGCAAAGATGATAGAAAATGCACTGAGTCCCGCAAAAGTTATTTCCGTAATCGCAGATTCCGATGAGAAGAGCGCTAAAGTCGTTGTTCCGGATTATCAGTTATCACTTGCCATCGGACGTGAAGGACAAAATGCAAGACTTGCAGCCAGACTTACAGGTTTCAAGATTGATATAAAGAGTGAGACACAGGCTCGTGAAGCAGGAGATTTCCTCGACTACGAAAATGATTATGAAGATGATTATGATGAGGATTACGATGAAGAGTATGAAGATTATGATGAAGACACAGATTCCGAATACTTAGAATCGACTGAGGAAACAGGTGACGCTGATGACGATTACGAAGAAGGAAAATCCGAAAGCTAAAAGGATTCCTATTCGAAGATGTATAGCCTGCAATAAAAGGATTCCGAAAAAAGATCTTATCAGGATCGGAATATCGAGTGGTCATGCGCAGATTGACGATGACGGCAGGCTAATGTCAAGGGGTGTATATCTTTGCAAAGACAAAGAATGCATAGATAAAGCCGGAAAAAAAGATCTGTTAAAAAGATGTTTGAAAATCCCGGCAGATGAAATTGTATATAAGGAGTTATATGACAAAATCTAAAGATCCGAATTCCCCGGCTTATATGATGATATCTTTGGCTGCAAAAGCCGGGAAGGTATCAAGCGGAGAATTCTCCGTTGAAAAAGCGATCAAAGAGGGAAGAGCGCGGCTTGTTATAATAGCCTGTGATGCTTCGGATAATACAAAAAAGCATTTTTCTGATATGTGTACATACCGGGATATAAAGCATATAGTTTTCGGAGACAGCGAAAATTTAGGCAGATATTGCGGCAAAGATATAAGAAAGTCCCTTGCCATTTGCGACGAAGGACTTGCAACAGGCATTGAAGGTAAGATAGATGCGGCAAACGCATCTTGTGAGTGATTTTGGAGGTGGTTTTTTACATGGCAAAAAAAAGAGTACATGAATTAGCAAAAGAATTAAAAATCGAATCAAAGGAGATTGTGGATTTTTTTGCAAAATCCGGTGTAAAGATGACAGCCTCCAGTGGTCTTGATGAAGAGAGTGTAAGCAGGTTTATGGCTTCACGCGGCAAGAAAACAATATCAGAAGATCAAAATTCAAATCCTGCCCCGGCAAATGAACCTAAAAAGGCAGGCCCTTCAAAAGAAAACAAGGACAATGAAGCTTCCTCAAAGCCTTCTTCCAGACCGACCGATAAAAAACCGGCAGCAAAAGACGGCGATAAGAAGCCGCCAAAAAAGAAATCATCAATTACAGCTGTGTTTAATGCGCAGTACTCCAAAAATTCACGTAATGATAATAAAAAGAAGAAAAATGATGACCGTCCGTCAAGGGATAACAGGAAAGAAAAAAAGGCCCCTTCACAAAGCAACAATCAGGGTGGTTTCAGACCCGCAGGGGGTCATTCTGTTATAAAGCCAAGACCCGAAAGCGAAAGAACGGTAAGACCCCGTCCTTCACATGCCGAAGAAGAGGATATCATCTTCAAAAAACCGGCTCCCAAAAAATCCGAGCCTGAAAAGGCACAAAAGGATGCATCATTTGGCAAAAAACAATTTGATTCTCATTCACAGCCTAAAAATCAGAAAAACCAAAACCACGAAAAACCGGGCAAGAATTCTCCCGCTATGAACAATGCAGAACCTGCAAAGCAGGATAATCGCAAACCCGACAACAGAAACGGCGGTAAAAAGAAAAAAGGAAACAACAACGATCATGATGCTCTCGGAAGTAAGAAGCAGGAGCGTTATGTTAATCTTGAAAAGAACGGTGGCAAGAAGAAAACAAAGGGTGGTCCCAAGAAAGAAACAAGAAATGAGGATGAGATCCTTACCCTTACTCTTCCTGAGCACCTTACAATTAGAGAACTCGCTGACAAAATGAAGGTACAGCCTTCTGCCATAGTTAAAAAACTGTTCCTTAAAGGAACAATGATCACGGTAAACTCAGATGTTGATTATGATACGGCAGAAGAGATCGCACTTGAATTCAACTGTGTCTGTGAACCTGAAGAAAAGGTTGATGTTATCGCAGAACTTCTTAAAGAAGATGAGGATTCACCCGAGACACTCGTATCACGTCCTCCCGTTGTCTGCGTCATGGGACATGTTGACCATGGTAAAACATCACTGCTTGATGCTATCAGAAACACTCATGTCATTGACAGAGAGGCCGGTGGTATCACTCAGAAGATCGGTGCTTACATAGTTAATATAGGAAAACAAAAGATTACCTTCCTCGACACACCCGGACATGAGGCTTTCACAGCCATGCGTATGAGAGGTGCTTCATCCACCGATATTGCAATCCTTGTGGTTGCTGCCGATGACGGTGTTATGCCTCAGACGGTTGAGGCTATCAATCATGCCAAAGCAGCCGGTATCGAGATCATTGTTGCTATAAATAAGATAGATAAACCCGGTGCAAACATTGACAGGGTTAAACAGGAACTTTCGGAATATGAACTTATTCCCGAAGATTGGGGCGGAAGTACCATATTCGTTCCTGTTTCCGCACATACAGGAGAGGGTATCGATCAGCTTCTTGAAATGATACTTCTTACCGCCGAAGTTCTTGAACTTAAAGCCAATCCCAAACGTAATGCAAGAGGAATGGTCATTGAGGCAGAGCTTGACAAGGGACGCGGTGTTGTTGCTACGGTTCTTGTACAAAAAGGAACTCTTCATGTCGGAGATCCTGTTGCGGCCGGTTCATCATTCGGTAAGGTTCGTGCCATGCTTGATGAGCACGGAAGAAGGGTTAAAAAAGCCAAGCCCTCAACCCCTGTTGAGATCCTGGGTCTTTCAGAAGTTCCCAATGCAGGAGAGATCTTCCAGGCATTTGATAACGAAAAAGAATCCAAAAACTTTGCCCAAACCTTCGTATCCGTAGGAAAAGAAGCCCTTATCGAAGAGACCAAATCAAAGATGTCTCTTGATGATCTGTTCAGTCAGATCCAGGCCGGTAATGTCAAAGAGCTTGACATTATTGTTAAAGCCGATGTCCAGGGCTCGGTTGAAGCTGTCAGAAGCTCTCTTGAAAAACTTTCAAATGAGGAAGTTGTTGTTAAGATAATTCACGGCGGAGTCGGTGCGATCACCGAAAGTGATGTCAACCTTGCAGCAGCCAGCAACGCGATCATTATCGGATTCAATGTCAGACCCGATAATATTGCAAAACAGACTGCTGATAACGAAGGTGTAGATATCAGACTCTATAAAGTTATATACAATGCCATAGAAGATGTTGAAGCTGCCATGAAGGGTATGCTTGAGCCCGTCTACGAAGAAAAGGTTATCGGTCATGCTTATGTTCGTCAGATCTTTAAATCTTCGGATGTCGGAAATATCGCAGGTTCATTTATTGATGACGGTTACTTTGCAAGAGATTGTAAGGTTCGTATCACCAGAGGCGATAATCAGGTTTACGAAGGTGCGCTTGCTTCTCTTAAGAGATTTAAGGATGATGTCAAAGAAGTCAAGGCCGGTTATGAATGCGGACTTGTATTTGACGGATTTTCGGAAATTATGGTAGATGACTTTATTGAAGCATACATCATGGTTGAGGTACCCAGATAATGAGAAAAAACAGTATAAAAAACACAAGGGTAAATGAAGAAGTATACCGTGTGCTTTGCGAAGTAATAAGAGAACTTAAAGATCCCAGGGTAGATCCCATGTGCTCGGTTGTTTCGGTTCAGGTGAGCCCCGATCTAAAAACAGCCAAAGCATATATTTCGGTACTCGGATCGGATGAGCATCTTGATGAGACCATAGCAGGACTTAAAAGTTCGGCCGGATTTATCAGACGAGAAATAGCCCATAAGCTCAATCTTCGAAACACACCTGAATTTACCTTTATTCCGGATCAGTCTATCAGATACGGTGTAGATATGATCCACAAAATAAACGAAGTATCCGAAAACCTGCATTCAGAAGAAAACGGTGAAGAAAATGAGTGATATCAGACTTGATGATATTATAAAAGATGCAAGATCCATTGCTATATCAGGACATGTAAGACCTGACGGCGACTGTGTGGGCTCATGTCTCGGAGTTTATAATTATATAACTGCATACTACCCCGAAAAAGAAGTATCGGTTATACTTGAAAGTATTCCGGATGTATTTCATTTTCTTTCAGGCAGTGATAAGGTAGAAACTGCCTCGGACGAGAAAAAGATATATGATCTTTTCATTGCTCTTGATTGTGGTGAGATCGGCAGGCTCGGTGATTCAGGACATTATTTTACAGATGCAAAACATACCTTATGCGTTGATCACCATATTTCAAATAAGGATTTTGCCGATATAAACTACGTTTTTCCAAAGGCCAGTTCAACCTGTGAACTGATAGGAGAGCTTATTGACAACGACAAGATCACCAAAGAGATCGCAGAATGTCTTTATACCGGAATAGTTACAGACACAGGGCTTTTTCAGTTTCAGTCAACACACAGATCGACAATGAACTTTGCCGGTTTTCTGATGGATAAGGGTATAGACTATCCATGGATAGCTGATACGGTCTTTTTTGCCAAAAGCCTTACCAGAGGTAAGATAACAGCAGTGGCCTGGGATCATGCAAGGTTATTTGCAGACGGAAAGATCATAGGTTCTTATGTATCACGGGAAGATATGAACAAACTTGACGCCCTGCCCAAGCATATGGAAGGAATCTCCAATGATCTTCGCAGTACAAGAGGAGTTGAATTATCAATTTTCGTATATCCTCTTCCCGACGGAGCTTTTAAGGGCAGTGCCAGATCGGTCAAAACCTTTGACTGTGCTGCTTTTGCGTCAAAATATAACGGAGGCGGTCATATTCGTGCTGCAGGCTTTTCCCTGACGGGAGATGATCCCGAAAGCTTAGTTGAAATGTTATGCAACGAAGCTGCCACCCAAATGAAAGATTAATATAATGAACGAAATTTTATCCGGTATTTTAATAGTTGACAAAGAGGCTGGATATACATCCTTTGATGTAGTAGCCAGGCTCCGTGGAATACTTAAAATAAAAAAAATCGGTCATACAGGCACGCTTGATCCTGATGCGACAGGCGTGCTTGTTTGTTGTATAGGAAAGGGCACAAAACTCATTTCCGTAATGGAACAGGATGAAAAAGAATACCGTGCGACCATGCTACTCGGCCGGGATACCGACACACAGGATATTTCCGGAAATATAATCTGTGAACGGGATGTAAATGTCGGTGAAAAAGAAATACTTAAAGCATTAAAAGCAAGGATCGGTACATATGATCAGCTTCCTCCCATGTATTCCGCCAAAAAGATAAACGGTAAAAAACTTTACGAATATGCACGAGAAGGAAAAATCGTCGAAAGAAAACCCGTAACCGTTACGATAAAAGACATCAAAGATATTAATATTTCCGTCCCGAAAGTTTCTTTTTCGGCTCTGGTCTCAAAAGGTACTTACATAAGAACCCTCATCCACGATATAGGAGATGACCTTGGATGCGGAGCCTGTATGTCAGATCTTAGGAGAACACGTGCGGGTAAATATGACATCGAAAGTTCCCATACTCTTGATGAAATAGAAAAAGCAGCCAATGAGAACAGGCTTTCCGGGATCATCCTTCCTCTTGACTCTGCGTTTCCTGATTTAAAAAGGGTTAAAGTCAAAGACGAAGCAATGCGATTTCTTTTTAACGGAAATCCTCTTACCGGGGATGAAATAATAAATGGCTGCGATATTTCGGAAGGCGAAGATGTTTTAATATATACGATCGAAGATGTCTTTGCCGCCATTTACACAAAAAAGGACGGTATATTTAAAGTCAACAGGATGTTTCTATAATGAAAATAATAAACGATATCTTTAAGTTTTACAGTGATAGTCCCACAGTTGTTTCTGTAGGTAAATTTGACGGTGTGCACAAGGGGCATAAACTCCTTTGTGAACGAATGAAACCATTTGCGGATGAGGGAATGGTCCGCTGCATGGTAACCTTTGATGTTCCACCTTCAAACCGCATCGAACATACCGAAAAGAAGGTTATAATTTCAGAAGAAGAAAGAGAGCTCCTCCTTGAAAAAAGCGGGATGGATATCATCTGTATTTTAAATTTCAGCGATAAGATCAGAAAAATGTCTCCCGAAGATTTCATAAACCTCTTATCCGAACACTTATGCATGAAAGCCATGGTTGTGGGAAGCGATTTTAAATTCGGATACAAGGGAAGCGGTAATACCAAACTCCTTACCGAACTATCCGAAAAAAACGGTTTTTCACTTCAGATAGTCGAAAAACTAAAATCACAAAATAAAGATATCAGCAGCACACTGATAAGAGAACTTATTTCCACCGGTGATATTGAAGAGGCTAACTCACTTCTTGGCTATGATTATTATGTTTACGGAAAGATAGTTCACGGTAATCGTATCGGACATACTATAGGCGTTCCCACCATAAATATCGTTCCGCCGCCCGAAAAACTGCTTCCTCCCAACGGAGTATATGTTTCAAAGGTTATAATTAAAGGCAGAACTTATCATGCGGTTACAGACGTAGGCACCAAACCCACAGTTTCCGACAACGGTTCTATTATAGTTGAAAGCCATATTTTAGATTATTCGGAAAACATATATGAAGAAAATGCGAGAGTTTGCTTCCTTAAATTTTTACGTCCCGAGAAAAAATTTGATGATGTAAAAGCCCTTGGAAACCAGATAAAATCCGACATCAAACAGACCCTTGCATATTTCTCAAAATAATGGTATAATGCACTTCGTGCGCGATTTGCACATATAACAATTTGATCCGAGCGCAGTAATTCGAGCTCCTTGAAAGCGGTTACTTCGTGAAGGATGTCACAGATCAAAGGAGGAAAATCATGATCACAAAAGAGAAAAAACAAAATGTAATGAACGAGTACGCAAGAACATCAGGTGATACAGGTTCACCCGAGGTACAGGTTGCTATACTTACAGCACGTATCAGTGAGCTTACAGAGCATCTTAAAAAGAATCCCAAGGATCATCATTCAAGACGCGGACTTCTTAAGATGGTTGGTAAGAGAAGAAATCTTCTTGGATATCTTAAGAAGAAAGATATCGAGCGTTATCGTACTCTTATTGAAAAGCTTGGACTTCGTAAGTAAAGGGAGATATTTTCATGGTAAAAACATATACGATGGATCTTGCCGGCAGAGAACTTAAGATCGAGGTTGGCAAGGTTGCTGCTCAGGCAAACGGAGCGGTTCTTATAAGCTACGGCGAGACGATGGTACTTTCAACAGCCACCGCTTCCGATAAGCCGAGAGAAGGAATAGACTTTTTCCCTCTTTCAGTAGAATTTGAAGAAAAGTATTATTCCGTAGGAAAATTCCCCGGAGGATTTAACAAAAGAGAAGGAAAGGCATCCGAGAACGCAGTTCTTACGGCAAGAGTAATTGACCGTCCGATGCGTCCTTTGTTCCCCAAAGATTTCAGGAATGATGTAACCTTAAATAACCTCGTTCTTTCCGTGGATCCTTCAGCCCGTCCCGAGCTTGTTGCTATGATAGGAACAGCAATGGCAACAGCTATTTCGGATATTCCTTTTGAAGGACCTTGCTGTATGACACAGCTTGGTATGGTTGACGGCCAGATCATTGTTAATCCCTCTCAGGAAGAGTGGGACAACGGAGATTTACAGCTTACAGTTGCTTCTACCGACGAAAAAGTCATCATGATAGAAGCCGGAGCAAATGAGATTTCTGATGAAGATATGATAGCAGCAATTTATCAGGCTCATGATGTAAACCTTTCTATTTTAAAACTTATTCATCAGATGATGGATGAAGTCGGAAAGAGCAAGTTCAGCTATGAGAGCTGTGCTATAAGTGATGAGATCTTCGCAAAGATCAAATCTATCGTTCCTCCCGAAAGAATGGAAGAAGCGGTATTTACAGATGAAAAACAGCTTCGTGAAGAAAATATCAGAAAGATAACCGAAGAACTTGAAGCAGCTTTTGCAGATGATGAAGAAGCTCTTGCGGTTCTCGGAGAAGCTATTTATCAGTATGAGAAAAAGACAGTACGCAAGATGATCCTCGTTGATCATAAGCGTCCCGATAACAGGGCTATCGATCAGATCAGACCTTTATCCGCAGAAATAGATCTTGTTCCCCGTGTACACGGAAGTGCCATGTTTACAAGAGGACAGACACAGATCTGTGATATAGTTACACTTGCTCCGCTTTCCGAAGCTCAGCGTGTGGAAGGCCTTGATCCTAACATTGTAGAAAAAAGATACATACATCAGTACAACTTCCCCTCATATTCCGTTGGAGAGACCAAACCTTCAAGAGGACCGGGAAGAAGAGAGATCGGTCACGGAGCTCTTGCCGAGAAAGCGCTTATTCCGGTGCTTCCCGACACAGCAGAATTCCCTTATTCGATCCGTGCGGTTTCCGAGACATTTGAAAGTAACGGTTCAACTTCCATGGCATCAACATGTGCATCATGTATGTCACTTATGGCTGCAGGTGTTCCTCTTAAGGCTATGGTTGCAGGTATCTCATGCGGACTTGTTACCGGAGAGAGTGATGATGACTACCTTATCCTTACCGATATTCAGGGACTTGAGGACTTCTTCGGAGACATGGACTTTAAGGTAACAGGTACGAAGAAGGGTATCACAGCCATTCAGATGGATATAAAGATCCACGGACTTACCCGTCCGATAGTAGAGGAAGCTATTAAGCGTGCCCATGAGGCAAGACTTTTCATCATGGATGAATGTATGAGCAAGGCTATAGCTGAGCCCAGAAAAGAACTTTCTCCCTATGCACCCAAGATCGTACAGATTCAGATCGATCCCGAGAAGATCGGTGAAGTTGTCGGTGCAAGAGGTAAGACAATCAACGAGATCATCGACAGATGTGACGTCAAGATCGATATCACTGATGACGGAGCTGTTTCCGTTTGCGGTACAGATATTGACAAGATACAAAATGCACTCAAGATGATCGATATTATTACATCTGATTTTGTAAAAGGACAGATCCTGACAGGTACTGTTGTATCTATCAAAGAATTTGGCGCCTTTGTTGAATTTGCTCCCGGCAAAGAAGGAATGGTTCATATTTCCAAGATTGCCAAAGAGCGTATTGACAAGGTGGAAGATGTTCTTTCACTCGGTGATGAGGTCAGAGTTGTCTGCCTCGGAAAAGATAAGATGGGAAGGATCAGTTTCTCCATCAAAGATGTTAACGATTAAAGTTATTTACAGCGTCACATTATGTGGCGCTTTTGTTTATCGCAGGTGTTTGTATGCAAAACAGTGATTTAATGCAACGGATTAACAAGGAATACAGCCGGCTTTCCAAAGGGCATAAAACAATAGCCAGCTTTATAACGGATTCTCTTGACGAAGCGGCCTTTTTGACCGCAGCGGAAATAGGCCGGGTTTGCAGTGTAAGTGAAAGTACGGTAGTACGATTTGCGACAAAACTCGGATACAGCGGTTTTCCAAAACTTCAGGAAGCCATGGCCGATATGGTTCAATCAAAACTATCCGTCACCAATGCCGAACCATCCGCCCTTGAATCTTCAAAAAGCAATACTCTTTCCTCCGTCATGCATTCCGATATTGAAAAAATAAAAAGAACGATGGAAGAGATCGATAATGCATCCTTTGATATGGCTGTCGATGTTTTGCTAAATGCCAAAAAAATTTATATTATCGGAATCCGAAGCTGTTCCGCCATCGCATCATTTTTAGCCTTTTATCTGGATATGATGTTTGATGACGTGATCCTTATATCAACAACAAATACAAGCGAACTTTTTGAACAGATGATAAGAATAGGTGAAAACGATGCCATTATAGGTATAAGTTTTCCAAGGTATTCCATGCGAACACTTAAAGCCATGGAATTTGCCAACAGCAGGAGAGCAAAAGTAATCACCATAACCGACAGTCCCAATTCACCGATGAACCTCTATTCTTCATGTAATCTTATAGCCAAAAGCGGTATGTTTTCAGTGGTTGATTCCCTTGTAGCTCCGCTTTCCGTTATTAACGCACTCATAGTTTCTCTGTGTGTAAAACGAAAAAACGAGATCGCAGACAGGATGGATGCGCTTGAAAAAGTTTGGGATGATTATCAGTTTTATGAAAATGACGAGCTTTCCAGGGCCAATGATTCCATACGGATGCAGTACAATGACATACCGGAGGATATAATGTGAAAAAAGTCATAATTATAGGCGGTGGACCCGCAGGAATGTCGGCAGCAATAGCGGCAGCCAAAAACAAGAACAGTGTAACCCTTATTGAAGCCAACGAAAAGCTCGGGAAAAAGCTTTATATCACCGGAAAAGGACGATGCAATTATTCAAACGGAGTCGATATAAAAGATTATTTTGATAATATCGTATCCAATCCAAAATTTATGTATTCCGCTTTGAATAACTTCACCAATGATGATTTTACAAAACTTTTAAACGACTACGGTTGTAAGACAAAGGCTGAACGCGGGAGGCGGCTTTTTCCTCTTTCGGATCATGCTTCGGATGTTACCAAAGCGCTTTCCAATGCCATGTCTGATCTCGGAGTCAATATATTATTAAGCACAAAAGCAACTTCAATCATCGTTCAAAACGAAACCTGCAAAGGAGTATTGACAGATGATAAAAAACGACTTGATGCCGATCATGTGATCGTGGCAACAGGCGGTCTTTCCTATCCGTCAACAGGCTCTACGGGCGATGGATTTACTTTTGCAAAAGACCTGGGACTTAAGATAAGTCCGCTTCGTCCCGCCCTTGTCCCTTTTGAATGCGAAGGCGAAACCTGTCAAAGACTCCAGGGTCTTTCACTTAAAAACATTAATTTTTCCGTAGCACTTGAAAATGACAAGATAATCTATAAAGACTTCGGAGAAATGCTTTTTACTCACTTTGGGATCTCCGGGCCGGTGGTACTTTCCGCATCCTCATTTTGCGGCAAATATCTTGACACAAATAAGCTTCATGCCATTATTGACCTTAAACCGGCAATTCCCCGGGAGGAGCTTGACAAACGACTTCTTAAAATAATAAACGAACATCCCAAACGTTCATTTTCCAGATTCTTTGAGGGACTTTTGCCATCGAAGCTGATAAACGAAGCCATATTATTATCAGGTATAGATAAAGATAAAAATCTGGCTGATATAACAAAAGAGGAGAGGAAACGCATTCTCTCATTATTAAAAGAATTCAAACTTGACATTACAGGCGTAAGAGGTTTTAATGAAGCCATAATTACCCAGGGCGGAATAGCAGTAAAACAACTGGATCCCAAAAGCATGAAAGTCAAAAAAATAAGCGGACTTTCCTTCGCGGGAGAGGTACTCGACATAGATGCTCTTACGGGTGGATTTAACATACAATGCGCTGTTTCAATGGGATATCTTGCAGGAGGAAGTATATGATAAATATAGCAATAGACGGACCGGCGGGCGCCGGCAAAAGCACGATCGCAAAAGCGGTTTCAAAAGAACTTGGATTCGTATATGTTGATACGGGAGCAATGTATCGGGCCATAGGTATTTACCTTTCAAGACTCGGAATTGACCCATCAGACGAAGCTGCCATTGATAACGCAATGCCTGGCGCAACCGTTGACATTAAATACATAGACGGAGCTCAAAGAGTATTTCTCGGAGAAGAAGATGTTACCGGCCTTCTTCGGACAGAAGAGGCAGGAAATATGGCTTCTTCCGTAAGCCGTTTTTCTTCCGTACGTACAAAGCTTACGCAGCTTCAAAAAGATCTTGCAGTTAAACAAAACGTAGTTATGGACGGACGTGATATCGGCAGTGCGGTTCTGCCCAATGCCGAGGTTAAAATATATCTTACAGCCTCCGAACAGGCAAGAGGAGAGAGGCGTTACAAAGAACTTACCGAAAAAGGCGAAAAAGCAGATCTTAATACGATCATAGCCGATATCGCAGCAAGAGATCATCAGGATATGACAAGAGAAATATCACCCCTTGTTCAGGCCGAAGACGCAATTCTTCTGGATTCATCCGACATGAACATAGAAGAAGTAATAAATGCGGTTCTTGGCATCTGTCGCACAAAGGGAGTGATCGACTGATGGAGGTCATACTTGCAAAACATGCGGGATTTTGCTTCGGGGTTAAAAGAGCACTCGATATTGTTCTTGAAGAAACAAAAAAAAACAATTCCAATCTTTACACATTCGGCCCGCTCATACATAACGAATACGTTGTAAATATGCTTGCCGAAAAGGGTGTTCTTATGATGGAAGAGGATAAAGATCCTTCTTCATATGAGGCCGGAACCGTTGTTATAAGAAGTCATGGCGTTACCGAAGCAAAACTTAATGAGATAAAGGCCGCAGGTCATAAAATAGTTGACGCCACCTGTCCCTTTGTCGCCAAGATCCATAATACGGTCGCAACACAATCCCGTGATCAAAAGCATATTATTGTACTCGGAGATCCGGATCATCCTGAAGTAAAAGGTATTGTCGGCTGGTGCAAGACCGATAAAATATCCGTTATTTCCTCCGAAGAAGAAGCCAATAATTTTAACGGAAATACCAACGAGGAATACTATCTGGTTGCACAAACCACATTCCGTGTCAAGAAATTTAAAGAATTAGTTGAAATATTGAAACAAAAAGGGTACAATATTTATGCTCTGAATACAATCTGCAATGCCACAGAAGAGCGCCAATCAGAGGCAGCACGAATTGCTGGGGAAGTAGACGTGATGCTTGTCATTGGTGGGAAAAGCAGTTCTAACTCGCAAAAACTATACGAAATATGCAGGGAGAATTGTAAGGATACTATATTTATACAGACAAGTGATGATTTAGATTTGTCGGTACCAAGGTCCATTTCAAGAGTCGGTATTACAGCCGGGGCATCCACCCCAGACATTATTATCGAGGAGGTTACAAAGAAATGTCAGAAATGAGTTTTGACGAAATGCTGGAGGAGTCATTAAAAACTATAAGAAATGGAGAAGTGGTTGACGGTACCGTTATCTCGGTAAAGCCTGATGAGATCATCCTTAACATAGGTTATAAGTCAGACGGTGTTATTACACGTAATGAGTACACTACAGATTCTAACCTGGATCTTACAACAGTAGTTTCCGAAGGAGACGAAATGGAAGCTATGGTTGTCAAAGTAAATGACAGTGAAGGACAGGTTATTCTTTCTTACAGAAGACTTGCTCAGGAAAAGGGCAATAAACGTCTTGAAGAAGCATTTGAGAACCATGAAGTTCTTACAGCAAAAGTTGTTAACGTACTTAACGGTGGTCTTTCCGTTGTTGTTGATGAAGCAAGGGTATTTATTCCCGCTTCACTTGTATCAGACAGCTATGAGAGAGATCTTTCAAAGTACAAAGATCAGGAGATCGAATTTGTTATCACAGAGTTCAATCCCAGAAAGCGTCGTATCATAGGTGATCGTAAGCAGCTCATCGCAGCAAAAAGAGCAGCTGTACAGGAAGAGCTTCTTTCACGTATCAAAGTCGGAGATACTATTGAAGGTACAGTTAAGAATGTTACCAACTTCGGTGCATTCGTTGACCTTGGCGGTATTGACGGACTTCTTCACATCTCAGAGATGTCATGGGGTCGTGTTGATAATCCCGGAAAGCTTTTCAAGAACGGTGATCAGGTTAAGGTATTTATCAAAGATATCAACGACAAGAAGATCGCTCTTTCCATGAAGTTTGATGATGCCAACCCTTGGAACAACGCTTCAGACAAATTTGCCGTTGGCAATGTTGTTAAGGGTAAGGTAGCTCGTATGACCGATTTCGGAGCATTCATCGAGCTTGCTCCCGGAGTTGATGCACTTCTTCATGTTTCACAGATTTCCAAGGATCATGTTGATAAGCCTTCAGATGTTCTTTCAGTAGGACAGGAGGTTGAGGCTAAGATAGTTGAGTTCCGTGAGAGTGATCACAAGATTTCACTTTCAATGAAAGCTCTTCTTCCCGATGCTGATGAAAGCGAAGCTCCCGCAGCTGAAGCACCCGCTGAAGCAGAAGCTGAATAATCAATAAAAAACTATAAGCCGCAGTGGACTTTTTGTTCATTGCGGTTTTTTATTTTTTTACTTTTATTTTACACAAAAGTATATTATAATAAGTGATGGATTTTGTAGTTTACGACTAATAGACTACTTATGATTTTTGAATTATAATAATTTATTTATATACAAAGGGGAGGTAAAATCGTGGCTTTTGATAATTACGATGGATTTAAGAATGATGTATTCAGGTTGACCAAGATCGATCTGTCTGCATACAAAGAGAAACAGATGAGGAGAAGGATCGATTCCCTCGTTACAAAGAGAGGATGTGCGTCTTATTCCGATTATGTAAAGCTTTTAAGTTCAAACACTGAGGTATTTGATGAATTTGTCAATTTCCTTACCATCAATGTTTCCGAGTTTTACAGAAATCCGGATCAGTGGAAGCTCATGGACGAAAAATATATTCCCGAGCTTATCAGCAAGTTTGGTAAACGTCTTAAGATCTGGAGTGCTGCATGCTCAACCGGTGATGAGCCTTATTCGCTTGTTATGGCATTGTCAAGACATCTTGATCTTAGAGATATTAAAATTCTTGCCACAGATATCGACAAACAGGTTCTTGCTACAGCAAAGACCGGTCTTTATTCGGAAAAAAGTATTGCCAGTGTACCGGATGATTTCAAAAAGAAATATTTCACCAAAGTCGGCAATTCTTATCAGATTTCAGATCAGATCAAGAGCAGAGTGGAATTCAAAGAAGGAAATCTTCTTCGTGACACCTATACAACAGGCTGCAATATGATCGTATGCCGTAATGTTGTTATTTACTTCACCGAGGAAGCTAAACGCGATATTTATGATAAGTTCAACAAGTCTTTGGTAGACGGCGGACTTCTTTTCATAGGCAGCACTGAGCAGGTTATGGATTACAAAGAGCTTGGATATATCAGAAGATCTTCATTCTTCTATGAGAAAGGCAAAGAATAAAAAATATCATCCCCACCTTTTGGTGGGGATGTTTTTATTTACATCATTTACAGAGTCAAGACTCGCTCGCGAGTCTTGCGCGCCGGATTCGGGTCTGCTTCAGCAGACAAATTCATGTCCGAATCCGTGCGCATCCTCGCGGAGCGTTTAACTCAGTCGGAGCTTGTACCCCGACTGAGTTAAAACCTTGATCTTAATATTTCTTTTATATAACGGCTAAGCAGATCATTAGTAAGTGTCTTTTCATTACAATCTATGTAATTGTAGCAATTTAAAGCCGTTGCTTTTTCTTTACGTTCTTTTGGTACGGAAGCAGCCAATGCCTTTGGCACCGCAATATCCTCCTCTTGCAGATACACATAGTTTTTATGATCAAAAAAATGATAACAGAATCGACCGTTTACCAGGGGAAATACAGCACTGAATCTGTTTTTTTCAAACAGAATGTAATATCCCGGATCACTGATCCTTAACGGAGTCGGTATATTTATATCCATTGTCCCCTTGGTTACCATTTCTTTATCGGAGGAAAAATCGGTTTCTTCGATAAATATCTTGGCATCACTCAGGTGAAGATAGGAGAGTATCGGCATTAAATTTATAAGTCCGAAAACATCATCCCTGTTATGCTGTATAAGAAGCGTTCTTGCCTCATCTTCGGGTCTTAGTTCATAAGCCTTATATATTCCGATCAATTCGCCGCCATCATACTTATCCTTGCGATCTATGCCCAAATATTTCTCCACTGTTTTTTGTTTACAATTTTTAAGACCGGTCAAATTCTTTATCTTTCTTATTTCTTTTAAAATATCAAGTGAAGGCACTTCATCAAAAGAAAAAGAATAACCGTATTTTTGGGCTCTGTCCGAAATAAACGGCAGATCAAAATTATCTCCGTTATAGGTAATGATCCGTCCCGCCTCCTTAATATAGTTAAAAAAGGCATCCAAAACATTGTTTTCTTCGCCTCTGTCTCCGGCAAAGAAGAGTGTGATTTTTGCATTGTCATCAATAATCTTAGCACACCCTATCATATAGATCGGATCTTTTTTAGAAGAAAAACCAAGTGTTTCTATATCACAAAACACATCATCCGTATCAATGTATGAAAAAATATTCTTATCGGTTATTTGTATTTTGTCTTTTATTATTTCCATATTTTTCCAATCAGAATCTTCCCGAAAATCGTACTGTCAAGACTCGCTCATAACCCCACCTACGCTAACGCTTAGAGGTGGGGGATTTCTCCGACTGAGTTAAAAATCATATCAGATTTTCTATAAACCGTAACAACAATGCCCCGTCTTATTTTAAAGATGAGGCGATTTTTCCGAATGAGGCAAAACCGTTCCAAAGGGATCAAAATGCTCATTAAATATATTAGCCGGTTTAATTACAGCAAATAAAAGAGCTGTCTTTATCGGAAGCATGATAGCCTCAGTAAGCAATCTTCCGGACATGATCACAAGGAAACTGTTTCCGTAGAGAATAGAAAGCCAAAGCGGATTAAGTAAAAGTCCCACGACAACAGTGCGAAGAAGCTGCGCGATAAAAACACGAAGGACAGTGGCTTTCTTACCGTGCAAAACAATTCCGTAAATTACACCGGCAACTATTGCACTGACCGTAAATCCCGGAAAAAAGGCACCTGTGGGTCGAACAATATAACCTGCGATATCGGTTATACCACCAACAATACCTCCGACGGCCGGACCGAAAAGATAACCGGCAAGTGCTATAGGGAGAGAATCAAAGCGTAGTTCAATAAACTGGTTAACGGGAATCTTTAGAAATGCCAGAATAACGGCAAGTGCCACGAGCATGGCGCAGGTAGTAAGGACCTTGATGTTTTTAAGTTTTTTCATTTTACACCTCCAGCGGGATGCGGTGAAACAACCGCGAGAAATACATAACATATCTCTTCGTCTCTAAGACAACTCCCCGTTCTTCGAGCACTTAACGCAGTTTCACCTACTCTGAGTAACAAACAGACTTTCAAATCCGAAGCTTCACATTGATCTGCAAAGAGAAATCGGATCTGTCTATCTAACCTGAATTATATAATAATCTTTTTTTGTTTCGTTGTTTTCTTAAAAATACATAAAAAAATAAATATTTTGATGTATTTTTTTAGTAATTTGTTATAATAGTAAACAAGGGTTATTTAATACATATTTTTACATGTCTGTCGGTATATCAAAACGCAAAGCCGACAGACAAAGTATTATTAGGAGGTTGATCTATGGGACTTGGTACGTTTAAAGGCGGCGTTCATCCCTATAACGGTAAAGAACTCGCCAAAGATAAGCCGATCAGAGAGTACCGGCCTAAGGGAGAGCTTGTATTTCCGCTTTCCCAGCACATAGGAGCACCCGCCAAAGCACTTGTATCTGTGGGGGACACAGTGCTTCGCGGGCAGAAGATAGCTGAGGCTGGAGGCTTTGTTTCTTCACCCATCTATTCTTCGGTTTCCGGAAAAGTTAAAGCAATCGAGAAAAGAAGAGTACCCACCGGAGGTATGGTTGATTCGATCGTCATCGAAAGTGACGGCGCTTTTCTTGAAGTCGGTTTTATGGAGAATCATGATATCAGTTCTCTATCCCGTGATGAGATCATTTCCAAAATTCAGGATGCGGGAGTTGTCGGACTTGGCGGAGCAGGATTTCCCACTCATGTCAAGCTTTCTCCCAAAGAGCCTGACAAGATCGAGTATATTATTGCCAATTGCGCAGAATGTGAACCTTATCTTACATCCGATTATCGTCGCATGAAAGAAAATCCCGAACTTGTCATATCAGGTATGGAGATAGTTCTGTCGCTTTTCCCCAACGCAAAGGGTGTACTTGCGGTAGAGGATAATAAACCGGACATTATCGAAACGTTTTCACGTATGATAAAAAGGCATGAGCGCATCAGCGTAATGCCTCTTGTTGAAAAATATCCGCAGGGCGGTGAACGTCAGCTCATTCACGCCGTTACGGGACGTGACATAAATTCAAAAATGCTCCCCGCGGATGCAGGATGCATAGTTGACAACGTAGAGACTCTGGTTGCCATTCATAATGCAGTAAAAGAGGGCAGACCTCTCATGCATCAGATCTTTACCGTTACCGGTGATGCGGCGGCAGAGCCCGCAAATCTCCTTATATATCTGGGAACCAGTTATGCGGAACTCCTTGAGGCGGCCGGCGGACTAAAAACAGAAGCCAAGAAAATGATATCGGGCGGTCCGATGATGGGCTTTGCTCTTTTTGATCTTAACGTACCTACGACCAAGACCGCGTCGGCTCTTTTATGTCTGACCAAAGACGAAGCATCCTTATATGAGACAACAGCCTGCATCAATTGCGGCCGCTGCGTGGAAGCCTGTCCGGAAAACCTTATTCCATCCAGGCTTGCAGATTACAGTGCCAATATGCAAAAAGATGTTTTCGAAAAATGGTACGGCCTTGAATGTATCGAATGCGGAAGCTGTACATACAGTTGCCCGGCCAGAAGACATCTCGCTCAGGCTATCGGATCCATGAAAAAACAGATACTTGCTGATAAAAGAAAGAAATAGGAGGCGAATTACAAATGAATGAAAATTTTAATGTAACCACTTCGCCTCACGTCAGAGCGAAGGACGATACCAACAGGATAATGCTTTATGTCATTATCGCCTTGATGCCGGCAACTTTCTTCGGCATCTATAATTTCGGTATAAGTGCTGCCATACTCATCATTTTAACCGTTGCCAGCTGCGTCGGTTCCGAGTGGGCATGGAACAAATTACTCAAGAAAAAACAAACCATCGGAGATCTTTCCGCTGTGGTTACGGGACTTTTGTTAGCTCTTAACTTTCCCAGCTCCATCCCCTGGTGGATGGCTATTCTAGGTGGCATCTTTGCCATCATAGTTGTTAAGATGTTCTTTGGAGGACTCGGACAAAATGTTATGAATCCGGCTCTTGGTGCAAGATGCTTCCTTGTTATATCTTTTGCCGGATATATGACTGATTTCTCGGCTTATAAGGAATATGCAGATACTTTCGGAGGTGCTACACCTCTTGCCACTCTTAAAGCCGGCGGAGATGTGGATATCCTTAGGATGATAATCGGAACCACTCCCGGAACCATTGGTGAGACAAGTATGATAGCCATAGTGCTTGGCGCCATCTTCCTTATCATCATGGGAGTCATAGATCTTCGTATCCCCGGTACCTACATCCTGACCCTCGTTATATTTGTAACGCTTTTTGGCGGACACGGCTTTGATGTTGACTACATAGTAGCTCATCTTGCAGGTGGCGGACTTATGCTTGGTGCATTTTTCATGGCTACCGACTATGTCACAAGCCCGATAACTCCTCTCGGAAAGATAATCTACGGTATCATCCTAGGATTGCTTACCGGTATATTCAGGATATTCGGTTCATCGGCAGAGGGAGTTTCTTATGCTATCATCTTTACCAATCTTTTAGTTCCACTCATCGAAAGATGGACAGTACCGAGAGCCTTCGGTATTGTGAAAACAAAGGAGGTGAAAGCAGATGAAGGAAAATAGTATTATCAAAGATACACTCATTCTTACGCTCATTACTTTAGTTGCCGGCCTTGCGCTTGGCGGAGTTCAGTATATAACAGCAGCTCCGATAGCCGCAGCAAATAAGGCAGCTCTCGAAGAAGCCTATATGTCGGTTTTCCCGTCAGCTGCATCTTTTGAAGATTATGCGGATTTTAATGAAGAAGAAGCCAACAAGCTTGTTCACGCCACCGAGATCGGAACAGATGCGGATATCACGGCAGCTTCGGTAGCAAAGGATTCATCAGGCGCAGACATAGGTTATGTTTTCACCGTTACCACCCATAAGGGATACGGCGGAGATATAACACTTACCGTAGGTATAGATTCAGCCACAAATAAAATGAACGGCTATTCGATAACAGATATATCCGAAACACCCGGACTTGGAATGAAATCCACAGAGCCCAAGTTCATGTCCCAGTTTGAAGGATTATCTATGGAGGTCGAAAAATATACCGTAACAAAATCTTCACCTGCCAAAGAAGGTGAGATAGAAGCTATCGGAGGTGCTACGATCACTTCCCGTGCTGTAACCAATGCAGTCAACGCAGTTATGTATTATTACAAGCATATTGCAGGTTTAGAATAGAAAGGAGGACAAAATGAGAGAAGACAGCGTTTCAGAACGCCTCTATAACGGTATAATCAAAGAAAATCCCGTTTTCATTCAGCTCCTTGGTATCTGTCCTACACTTGCAGTTACCACCTCAGCATTTAACGGACTTGGAATGGGATTATCCGCCACCGTTGTTCTGGCACTTTCAAATTTACTTATTTCCGCACTGCGTAAGGTTATTCCCGATCGTGTGCGTATGCCGGCCTTCATTGTGGTCGTTGCATCATTTGTTACCATAGTTCAGTTTTTGGTTCAGGGTTATTTACCGGAGTTATACAAATCTCTTGGTATATTCATCCCGCTTATAGTTGTTAACTGTATTATTTTGGGAAGAGCAGAAAGCTATGCATCAAAGCATCCGATAATCCCTTCATTCTTCGACGGGATCGGAATGGGACTCGGCTTTACGGTTTCACTTATCTTTATCGGAGGTGTAAGAGAAATCCTCGGTTCCGGAGCATTTTTCGGATATCAGATACTTCCTCTTGCAGATGCTGCAGCAGGTAAGGCCGGATTTACTCCCATAAGCATTTTTGTACTTGCACCCGGAGCCTTCTTCGTACTTGCCCTTTTGGTTGTTATCATGAACATCGTAAGAGCCAAACAGGAAGCAAAAGGTCGTCCACTCCCGGCAAAGAACGGATGTCTTTCCGGTGAATGCAGCGGCTGTTCGCTTGCAGCTACATGCCAGGGTAAATCCAAAGCAGAAACGGTTTCAAAGGAAGGAGGAAATGAATAATGACACAGCTCATACTTATTTTTATAGCAGCATCCATAGTCAATAACGTGCTTTTATCTCAGTTCCTCGGACTTTGCTCATTCCTCGGCGTTTCCCGTAAGGTTGAGACTTCGGTAGGTATGGGAGGAGCGGTTATTTTCGTAATAACCATTGCTTCTTTGGTAGCCGGACTTCTTTACAAGTTCGTACTTGTTCCGACAGGTTTTGAATATCTTCAGACCATAGTATTTATTTTGGTAATCGCCGCTCTTGTACAGATAGTTGAGATGTTCCTTAAAAAGTTTATCCCATCACTCTACAGGGCACTCGGTGTTTTCCTTCCCCTTATCACAACAAACTGCGCGGTTCTCGGTGTTGCTCTTAAAAACGTAACAAACGACTACAGCATTCTTCAGGGTGTGGTTTACGGTATAGGAACAGGAGTTGGTTATCTGATAGCTATCGTTATTCTTGCCGGTATAAGGGAAAAGATAGAATACAACGATATTCCGGAACCTCTTAAAGGCTCGGGAATCGTTCTTATCACATCAGCCCTCATGTCTATAGCATTCTTCGGATTTGCCGGAGTTATATAAGGAGGGGAGAGTATGAACAGTATTTTGATGGCCATGATCATCATCGGTGTGATCGGCTGTATAATCGGTATCCTTCTTTGTCTTGCATCAAAGGCATTTTATGTGGAAGTTGATGAAAAAGAAGAAGCGGTTCTTTCGGTTCTGCCCGGTAACAACTGCGGAGGCTGTGGTTATCCGGGATGTTCCGGACTTGCTGCAGCTATAGCAAAAGGCGAAGCTCCCGTTAATCAGTGTCCTGTAGGCGGAGCTCCGGTAGCTGCAAAAATAGGAACCATAATGGGTGTTGATGCGGGTGAAAGCGTTCGAATGAGAGCCTTTGTCCGTTGTATCGGAGATTGTGAGAAAGCAAAATCCAACTACGAATATACCGGAATGGAAGATTGTCGCTCAATGGCATTTGTTCCGGGAGGCGGACCCAAGTCCTGTGATTACGGATGTATGGGCTTCGGAAGCTGTGTAAAGGCCTGTCCCTTTGATGCGATCCATGTTATCGACGGTGTTGCGGTTGTTGATGCGGAAGCATGTAAAGCATGCGGAAAATGTATCGAAGCCTGCCCCAAAGGACTTATTGAGCTTATTCCTTATGAGGCTACCAATGTTGTTTCATGTCGCAATAAGGATAAGGGTAAGGCAGTTATGGATGTATGTTCTGTCGGCTGTATTGCCTGCCATCTTTGTGAAAAGAATTGTCCTGCCGAAGCAATTACGGTTGAAGACAATATAGCTCATATCGATCAGGAGAAATGTATCGGCTGCGGAGTATGCGCCCAGAAATGTCCGAAAAAAGTTATTACAATATTAAATGAGCCGAAAGAAACTCCGGCTCAGAATTAATCGGGACTTATTCATAAACGTCCAGTATAAGATCATCGGAGGAGGAAATTATTTCTCCTCCGTTTGTTATTATTATGATATCAACATCATCATTTTCTTTTGCAAAAGAAAGCGCTTTATCTTTCCCCATAAGAAACAGGGCAGTGGACAGAGCATCCGCATCAGTGGAAGAATCCGTTATAACGGTAACCGATGATATATCATTATCTTCGGGATAACCTGTAAATGGATTTAGAATATGATGATAAAGTTTATCATTTACAATGAAATATCTTTCGTATGTTCCGCTCGTGACAATAGACTTATTACTCGATCTTAGCGTAAACGCCGGCTTACCTTCTTCTTCGAAGGGCTTTTGTATCCCAACAGTATATTCATCACCGTTATCCTTGGGACCAAGAAGCAGAATGTTTCCTCCAAGATTGATTATTCCGTTTTTAATCCCGTTTTCCTCAAGATATTCCTTCATCTTATCCGCAATAAAGCCTTTGGCTATACCACCAAGGTCAAGTCTTCCTTTTTTCAGTGCGATAGTATTTCCTCTTATTATAATGTTATTATAGCCTATTGAATCAACTGCCTTTTTTATTTCTTTATCGTCCGGGATACGGCTTTTTTTATCTGCAGGATCTCCATGAAAATCCCACAGCCTTGTAAGCTCGCCAACTGTAGGATCAAATAAGTTATCCGAAAGCTTTGCATATTCAATTGCTTTTTCTACCAATTCTATCGTTTCATCGGAAACAGTTACTTCTTTGCCGCCTGCTTCATTTATTTTTGATACATCCGAATTTTTTTCGGTTGCGGACAAAAGCTTTTCATAGTGATCGGCAATAGAAAAACAGCCTTTAATATATTCTTCCCTGTCTTTTCCGTATAAAGTTACGGTAATTACCGTATCGAAATAAAAATCGCTCCCGCGGACCGGAGTAAGTGAGCCGAAAGAAGCGAATTTACAGGCCGATAAAGATATAAAAATGCATATACCAACAATCAGGACCCTTATATAATTCAGAAAAATATTTTGCTTATCCATGAGTTTATGCTATCATAATTAATAGTTTAAGTCAAAAAGTGAGAATACATGAAAAATTCAACAAATACTGATGTCATTAATAATGCAAAGCAAAATGACTTCACATCCGAAAAGAGACGAATACGTCTTTTAAAAAAGAGTAAAAAAGGATTGGGACGCATCCTGTTTTCCAGAGCAGGTATCTTTGCCATCATGGTTATCATACAAGTAGGACTTCTCGTATTGTTTTTACTTTGGTCATCATCGGCTAATGTGATATTTCATGATTTATCTTATGTCCTGGGTGCCATAATGGCAATCTTCGTCTTTAATAATTCCAAAATGGACAATGCGGCAAAGCTATCCTGGTTATTTATCATTCTGCTTGCCCCTGCCTTCGGTACGATTGCCTACGCATATACAAGAAATGACGTAGGACACAGAAAACTCAAAAAACAACTGGCCAACACAATCGAAACCTTCAGATCTAACATATCTGAGAATCCTTTGGTTTCAAATCAGCTTTATGTTGAAGATCGTGATATGTATAACCTTTCCCGTTATATTTCAATAAACCACCTCCATCCGGTTTATAAATGGTCCAGGGTAACTTACTCCAAAACAGGAGAAGAGGGCTTTTTGCTAATGCTTGAAGCCCTAAAAAATGCCAAAGACTTTATTTTCATGGAATTCTTTATCATTGATGAGGGTGATATGTGGGGAGAGGTCCTTGCAATACTTGCCGAAAAAGCTGCAAGCGGCGTTGAAGTCCGTGTAATGTATGACGGAATGAATGAGTTTAACACACTGACAAGCGATTATCCCGAACGTCTTTCCAAACTTGGCATAAAATCAAAGGTGTTTACGCCTGTCCGTCCCTTTGTTTCCAGCAATTATAACTACAGAGATCATAGGAAAAACCTTATTATAGACGGCAAAATCGTCTTCACCGGAGGTATCAATCTCGCTGATGAATATATCAACAAGATAACACGATTCGGTTATTGGAAGGACTCCTCGGTTATGATCGAAGGTCCTGCAGTAGAGACTTTTACTGTACTTTTCCTTGAAATGTGGAATGTAATGGAGGTTGAACCCGGAGATGATAACGTTGACAGGTATTTCAACCGGTATGATTTCTTTAAGGATGAAAAAGGTTTCGTAATTCCTTACGGTGATGTACCTATAGTATCTGACAAGATATCCGAAAATATCTGTCTTTCCTTCTTCGGAAGAGCCAAAAACAACATCAGGATAATGACACCTTATCTGATCCTTGACGGAGAGATAATCAGCGAACTTAAGCTTGCTGCCCAAAAAGGTGTGGACGTATCCATAATCCTTCCCGGAATCCCCGACAAAAAGCTGCCTTACATACTTGCAAAAACACATTACAAAGAGTTGGTACGAGCAGGGGTTCACATCTATGAATATACACCCGGTTTTGTTCATTCAAAAATTGTTCAGATAGATGAGGACATTGCCCTTGTAGGTACCGTAAATCTTGATTACAGGAGTTTTTATCATCATTTCGAATGCGCTGCGGTGCTTTACGGATGTGAGGCAACAGAAGATATAATAGAAGATTTCGAGAATACAAAACGTAGTTGTCATGAGGTGACGGAAGATGACATTAAAGCCTTAAGCACACGCGTAAAAATTGTGGGAGCTCTGGCTAAAACCATTGCCCCTTTACTGTAATTGTGGTATAATCTTGCTAAGAAAATGACTATTTTTATAAACTTAGAGATTATTTTACGGATTTGATCATTTTTCCGACGCATGGATGCGTCTTTGAATATGAAAAGGAGGTCAGCTATGAATGCTATAACTTCATCAAATGTAATTACGGCTTCAGGCTCTTTGTCCTTCAAGACAAACAGTTCCACGTCAGACCTTAAGCGCAAAAAAAGCAATATTGAAAATGAGATAAGAAGTCTCTCGTCCAAGAAAGAGCTTAGTTCGGACGAAAAATCAAAAGAGAAAACAAGGCTTGAAGAAAAGCTTAGAAATGTCAAAGACGACCTGACAGAAAGCAAAGCCGATGACATCCACAAACAATCAAATGAGGGTCCGGACGTTACAAAGACTCCTTCGGACATAAATAAAGAACAGCAGGAAAAAGACAAGGAGCGTAAGGAAGAAGAAGCAAGAGCCGAAGAAGCCAAATATAACGAAGTCGAAAACGGTGTTATAGTTTCTCTTTCCAACGCTAAAGACCGTCTTTCCGATATGGAGCAGTTGCGTACCAAGATGCGCGATGATCTTAGGACCGCTGAGACCGAAGAAGAGAAAAAGGAACTCACCAAAAAATTAGCACGTGTGGAAGCCCAGATAGACAACACACTTGTCAAAGCCCGTGAAGACATAAATGATTACAATAGTGGACGCTTCGGTACCAACAACAAAAAAGAAGATGACGGTTCCGGAGAGTTTTCCTTCCTCAATGAAAAGGAAAATATTTCCATAAACGGCGACAGTGAGAGCAGTATAGGAACCAGATATTATAACGCTGCAAAGGATAACAATGATCCGGTCAAACTGATCATTTCATAAAAAGATTACAAATTGCGTCACCGGAGTTTTTTCCCGGCGGCGCAAATTTTACGGTTATTGGATATGGATTTCAAAAAAAAGAAAAGAGTAGTAGTTAAAATAGGATCAAATTCTCTCACCCATAAAAAGACGGGAAAGATAGACTATATTAGAATCGAACGTCTGGCTATGGAACTATCGAATTTGAGAAACCGTGGCATGGATGTTTGCCTTGTAAGTTCCGGAGCCATCGCTCTCGGAAGGCAGATAATGGGATATCACGAAAAGCCACGCAAGCTTCCGGAGAAACAGGCGCTTGCATCAGTGGGACAAGCTTCACTTATGGGAATCTATCAGCAGTTTTTTTCAAAATACCAGCAAAATGTGGGACAGGTTCTTATGACAAAGAACACTGTCCTTGATAATGTTTCAAGAAAAAATGCCCAAAACACTTTTGAAGCATTGTTTGAAATGGGCATCATCCCCATTGTAAACGCCAATGATACGGTTTCTACCTCAGAGATAAAAATAGGTGATAATGATACCTTGTCCGCAATAGTAACCGCACTTACCGATGCGGATCTTCTGATCCTGTTATCGGATATAGACGGCCTTTATACCGGAGATCCAAGGAAGGATCCTGATGCTGCGTTCATTCCCTTTGTCCCCCATATAGACGAAGATCTTTTATCAATGGGATCCTCTTCAACAGGTAGTGACATCGGAACCGGTGGTATGAAAACAAAGCTTTATGCAGCCGAAATAGCCACAGCATGCGGAGCTGACATGATAATCGCAAATGCGAAAGATCTTACGATAGTTCATAAGATCATTGAAGGTGATTTCATCGGTACACATTTTAAAAGTAACTATGACAAATATTTTGATCTCGTGGATCTTTTATCGGTATAAAGTATGGAAAAAGACAGTTCATTTTTCAGATCCCGGGCACTTTCGATACGAAAAGGGTTATCAGGTTCTGCGATCTTACAAAAAAGCCTTTGTATATCCGATAATCTAAAAAGATTTACAGATGATTTTTCTGTTTTTCTTTGCTTTTATCCACTTCCCGGAGAAGTCTCTTTATTACCTCTTTACAAAGATCTTTTAAAGGCAGGAAAAGAGCTGTACTTCCCGGTAACCCTTAAACAGGATATCCTGTTTTTCAAAATTACCGATATGGACGATTTTAAAAAAGGAGCTTTTTCGGTAATGGAACCGGCAGACCGAAACCGTCCTTTAGATACAGAAAGGCCCGTACTTTGCATAACTCCGGGCGTTTGTTTCGGAAAGGATCTTAACAGGATAGGTTTCGGTAAAGGCTATTATGACCGCTTTTTCTTTGCAAACGCCGGTAAAACCATTATAAAAGCCGGAGTGGCTTTTAATGAATGTATATGGGATGAACTTCCCGCAAATGAATGGGATATTCCCATGGATATTTTGATCAGTGAAACCAATATTTATGAAAAGGAAAGATTATGAGTGTAATAGAATCCTGTAAAAAAGCCAAAGCCGTTAAATACGAAGCTGCAGCACTTTCAACAGACCAAAAAAACAATATTTTATACGCCGTAGCCAATGAGCTTGTTTCTTCGGCTTCGGATATAATAGAAGCCAACAAAAAAGACATGGAAAAGGGCCGTGCCAACGGACTGCCCGAAGGTCTTCTCGACAGACTTATGCTTGATGCAAAACGCATCGAAGGTATCGCAGAAGGAATAAGACAGGTTGCGGCGCTTCCCGATCCTATAGGTGAAGTATCCAATATGAGCCGCAGGCCCAACGGACTTATGATAGGCCAAAAACGGGTTCCCATGGGCGTTATAGGTGTGATCTATGAAGCAAGACCCAATGTAACCGCCGACGTTTTTGCCCTTTGTTTCAAAACCGGCAATGTAACAATACTTCGCGGAGGAAAAGATGCTTTCGAATCCAATTTTGCTATTGTTAATGTCATACACAAAGTTTTGATCGAAAACGGACTTTCAGAGGATATCTGTACGATGCTTACCGATACCACACATGAGGGTGCTGCTTTATTCATGAAGCAAAGAGAATACGTGGATCTTCTTATCCCGAGGGGAGGAGCAGGTCTTATCCGTTCAGTTGTCGAAAATGCAAACATTCCGGTTATTGAAACAGGAACGGGTAACTGTCATATTTTTGTTGACGAAAGTGCAGATATGGATATGGCTCTTGACATTATTGAAAATGCAAAGACGCAGCGTATCGGTGTTTGCAATGCAGCAGAATCACTTGTAGTCCACGAAAATATCCTTGACAAATTTCTTCCGGCACTTGAAGAAAGGTTAAAAAAGGTCAGCCTTTTCGCTGATGAAAAGGCCATATCCTTACTCAAAAATGCAAGCCCCGCTTCCGAGGATGATTTTTATACAGAATATCTTGATTACAAACTTTCAATCAAAACAGTTAAAAATGTAGAAGAAGCAATAGCACATATCAATGAACATAATACAGGACATTCCGAATCCATAATCACAAAGTCTTATGAAAACGCGAATAAATTTTTGGATGGGATCGATGCAGCCTGTGTATATGTTAATGCATCAACAAGATTTACCGATGGATTTGAATTTGGTTTCGGAGCCGAGATAGGCATCAGTACCCAAAAACTTCACGCCAGAGGTCCTATGGGACTTTTGGCTCTTACGAGTTATAAATATATCATCTACGGTAATGGCCAGATAAGATAAGGAGACCATTATGAACAATACTGTAACTCCGCCTGATCAAGAGCCCGAAAGACAACATTATTTCATCGGCAAATTAAAAGAATGGGTGGATGATTTTTACTCAGAATTCAAAAGAAAACCTACAGCCTTTGTCTGCACCTTCGGTTGCCAGATGAATGCGAGAGATTCCGAAAAATTAAGAGGAATACTTCTTCAGGCAGGATACGAAACAGCAGAAGGCGAAGAGGCTGATCTTGTAGTTTATAACACCTGTACCGTAAGAGAAAATGCAAATCTTAAGGTATACGGAAGGCTCGGGGTATTAAACGGCTATAAGAAGAAAAACCCCAATATGAAGATCGCTCTTTGCGGATGTATGATGCAGGAAGAAGAAGTAGTTTCTAAGATACAAAAAAGCTATCCCTTTGTTGATCTTATCTTCGGTACACATAACCTATACAAATTTGCGGAACTGTTATTTATTGCCTTAAACAATAATGAAATGACAGTTGAAACCTGGGATGATTCCACAGCGATAGTGGAAGAGCTTCCGAAAAAGAGAAAATATTCCTTCAAATCCGGAGTAAATATAATGTTCGGCTGCAATAATTTTTGCAGTTATTGCATAGTTCCTTATGTAAGAGGACGTGAAAAAAGCAGATATCCCATCGATATAATACGCGAGATCGAAAAGCTTGCATCCGATGGCGTTAAGGAAATAATGCTTTTGGGGCAAAATGTCAACTCCTACGGGAAAACTCTGGACGGACAACCTACGTTTGCTCAGCTTCTTTATGACATAAATAAAATAGATGGTCTCGAGCGCATACGTTTTATGACCTCGCATCCAAAGGATCTTTCTGACGAACTGATCTACGCCATGGCCGAATGTGACAAGGTATGCGATCATCTTCATCTTCCTCTTCAATCAGGAAGCAGCAGATTGTTACAGGATATGAACAGACATTACGATAAAGAGAAATATCTTTCTCTTGTGGACAAGATCAGAAATGTAATGCCTGATATTTCACTGACCACCGACATAATAGTCGGTTATCCGGGTGAAAGCGAAGAAGATTTCCTTGAAACAATGGATGTGGTAAAGCGAGTTCGTTATGATTCGGCCTTTACCTTTATATACTCCAAAAGAACAAAAACTCCGGCTGCCGAAAAGCCCGATCAGATACCTGAAGCGATCGTTCATGACAGGTTTGACAGACTGCTCGATACGGTTCAAAAGATCGGAAGAGAGCAGACTGCAAGATTTACCGGCCGGATAATGAATGTGTTGGTAGAAGAGGAAAATCAAAAAGAAAACGGACTTGTGACGGGACGACTTACAAATAATTTTGTTGTTCATCTTCCGGGCAACAAGTCTGATATAGGACATACCATTCCTGTAAAACTTGATGAATGCAAGGGCTTTTATTACCTTGGTTCAAGAATTGACGGTAATTAAAGTGAAGTTTAAGCAAACTATAAAAAACAACAGAGCAAATATAACTATACTTATCATACTTATTTTTTTGATCGTTGCTTTTTTTCTGGCAAGAAATTTTTTCTGGTCAGACACACCGGATACTGTTGTCATACAACACAATGACAGCATCAAAGAGTATCCTCTTTCGGAAGATAACGATATTGCGATTATGGACATTTTGAACAATTATCATAACCTTGTAATAATAAAAGACGGTAAAGTATGGATGGAAAAAGCTGATTGTCCCGATAAACTGTGTATGAAACAGGGCAAAATAAGCAAAGAAGGACAGAGCATAGTATGTTTGCCTCACAAAATAATTGTTTCTCTTCGAAAAAAGGGACATTCCCCTGAAATGGATGCAGTAGCAAAATGAAATCAAAAAAATTATCTTTTCTGGGATTATTTCTTACGGCAGCTCTTATCCTGTCATATATTGAAACATTAATACCTTTTTTTTACGGAATTCCGGGTCTAAAGCTTGGGCTTGCAAACGCAATGGTAATGCTTTTGCTTTATATATACGGAGTAAAGGATTGTATTCTGGTTAATATAATAAGAATTCTCATTGTCGGATTCTTTTTCGGCAATGCTTTTTCAATTATATATTCACTGGTAGGCGCTTTGTTTTCCGTGATCATAATGGTTATCCTTAAAAAAACCGACAAATTTGATCTTGCGGTGGTTTCGATATGTGGCGGAATGGCTCATAATACAGGGCAGATACTTATAGCTTCAGTGTTTTTCGGTACTCCTTATCTTTTGTATTATCTTCCTGTTCTTTTGCTTAGCGGATTTATCTGCGGCGGAGTTATAGGGATAATATCCAAAGGTCTTGTAACACGACTTAAGGTTCTGCTGACTAACGGGTAAAAAAATGTATGCATATATAAAAGGGACTCTCGCAGGAGAGTCGGCAAGCAATATAATAATAGACAACGGCGGAATTGGTTATCTTATAACCGTTTCGGCACGTACTGTCAGTTCACTTCCCCCAAAAGGAAGTGAATTAACCATATATACCGAATTTATCGCATCGGAAAATACGGGAGTGGTACTGTACGGCTTTCTTTCGCAGGAAGAAAAAGAAATGTTTATTCTGCTTCAATCCGTTAACGGTGTAGGTCCTAAAGCAGCAATAAACATTTTATCTGTAATGACTCCCGAAGAACTTACTTTGGCAATCGCGGGAGAGGATGAAAAAGCCATCACCCGTGCCAACGGTGTGGGGCCCAAAGCCGCAAAAAGAATTATTCTCGAATTAAAGGACAAAGTAGACCTTAGTTTCGGTGTAAGCGATAATTATCCTGCTTCAGATACGAATATGGAAAGCAGCAGCTTTGAAGATGTTCTTTTGGCTCTTACCTCAATGGGATATTCTTCTTCAGAGGCACTTGGTGCCATACGAAAAGTTGAAAATGCAGATGATATGAACAGCAGTATTTTGCTTCGGGAGGCGCTTAAGAAACTGGCGTTATAATTATGGAAAAAAGAGTTATCACAACTGAAATGATAAACGAAGATAAACATCAGGAAGGAACACTCCGTCCCCAGAGTTTATCCGAATATATAGGGCAGGAAAGCGCAAAAGACAGTCTGAAAATTTATATAGAAGCCGCAAAAGCACGAAAAGATCCTCTTGATCATGTGCTTTTTTACGGGCCACCGGGACTTGGCAAAACCACTCTTGCAGGTATAATCGCTAATGAAATGGACGTGCATCTTAAGATCACTTCCGGACCTGCAATAGCAAAACCGGGTGAGATGGCGGCTCTTTTAAGCGGACTATCCGAAAATGATATTCTTTTCGTTGATGAGATTCATCGCCTGAACCGACAGGTAGAAGAAGTTTTATATCCGGCAATGGAAGATTATGCCATTGATATTATGATAGGAAAAGGACAGTCTGCAAGATCTATCAGACTCGATCTTCCAAAGTTTACACTTGTCGGAGCAACCACAAGGGCCGGCCTTCTTTCAGCACCGCTTCGTGACCGCTTCGGCGTTATCTTTCATATGGAGTATTACACACCGGAAGAGTTGTCCGATATCATACTTCGTTCCGCAAAAAAACTGTCCGTAGAAATCGATGCGTCCGCCGCCATGGAGCTTGCAAAAAGGTCCCGAGGTACACCTCGTCTTGCTAACAGATTTCTTAAACGGATCAGGGATCTGGCAGAAGTCAGACACGACGGTAAGATCACATCCGATATCGTTTCCGAAGGACTTATGCTTCTTGACGTGGATGAACTTGGCCTGGACCGCAGCGACCGTGCTCTTTTAAACATGATAATCGATAATTTTGGAGGCGGACCTGTGGGACTTGATACATTGGCAGCGGCCCTCGGTGAAGATGCAGGCACAATAGAAGATGTTACGGAACCGTATCTTGTAATGAACGGCTTTATAAACCGCACGCCTAAGGGCAGAGTTGCAACCGAACTCGCTTTAAAACATCATCTTGAACAGTTAAGTATTATGAACTAAACCCGTTAAGGTATTTTTTAATAATTTTAAATAAATCTATTGTTTTTAGTTTAAATAAAATTTATAATAACAATAAGTTTGTTTACTTTATCGGATAATGGAGGAAATCAATGTCTGCCAAAAAAACAGCACAGGTTATTATAGGCGGTAAAGTTTTTAGTTTAAGCGGTTATGAAGAAGAAGACTATCTTCAAAAAGTAGCTTCTTATATCAACGCCAAAATAGATGAATACTCTGAAATAGAAGATTACAAAAAACTCACTTCGGATATGAAGTCTATTCTTATAGAGCTTAATATCGCTGACGACTATTTCAAAGCCAAAGATCAGATCGACAAATACGAAACGGATCTTGCGGCCAAAGACAAAGAAGTCTACGATCTTAAGCATGAGCTTATCACTGACCGCGTCAAAGTGGAAGACCTCGAAAGTGAGGTTGCGCAGCTAAAGGCCGAGAATGACGAGCTCAAAAAGAACAAATCCAAGCTTGAAGCCTCACTTGAAGATGCCTTGCTTGGAACAGGCGGTTTAGTATAAAGAATCTTATCAAT
This sequence comes from Lachnospiraceae bacterium, assembly GCA_024693455.1. Classification (GTDB taxonomy): domain Bacteria; phylum Bacillota; class Clostridia; order Lachnospirales; family Lachnospiraceae; genus Weimeria. The sequence goes on along the minus strand of JAILKW010000022.1, from coordinate 42,368 downwards.
ATTACAGGGGGCTTTGCCTCCTTTTTTATTTTAAGCAGTCTACGGACTGCCGGGTTAAACAGCTTATGGAAAAACATGAATTTGAATTATTGGCTCCTGCAGGAAGCTATGATATATTTCGCGGTGTGATAGACGCCGGTGCTGATGCCGTATATTTCGGCGGAGAAGCATTCGGAGCCAGGGCCTATGCTGCCAATTTTTCCTTTGAGGATGCCAAAAAAGCTGTATTATATGCGCATCTTCTTGGGAAAAAGGCTTATCTTACCGTAAATACACTGCTTAAGAACCTCGAAATCGAAAAAAATTTATACGAATACATAAAAAGCTATGTTGAAACGGGCATTGATGCCTTTTTGGTGCAGGATTTCGGTGTGTTTAACTTCATAAGAGATTATTTTCCCTCAGCCGATATACATATGAGTACCCAGTGCGCGCTTGCAAGTTCAATGGGTGTTTCCTTTTTTACAAAGCTCGGAGCAAAAAGAATAGTGCTTCCAAGAGAGTTATCACTTGAAGAAATGAAATCCATAAAAGACAAGACCAATGCAAATCTTGAGGCCTTTGTCCATGGTGCTATATGCATATGTTATTCCGGAGATTGCCTGATGAGCAGCCTTATTGGCGGAAGAAGCGGTAACAGAGGCCGGTGTGCGCAGCCCTGCAGACTTCCCGTAGACGTTTATTTGGACGGCAAAAAGCAAGATACTCCCGGCCGGTTCATGCTTTCGCCAAAAGAAATGTGCGGTATTAACGATATTGCCAAACTTTATGAAGCGGGGATAAATTCACTTAAAATAGAAGGACGTATGAGAAGCGCAGAATATGCAGCCGGCGTTGTGGGGCTTTACCGAAAATATATCGATATGTTTTTGGAAAGCGGCAAGGCGCAAAAAGTATCGGACAAAGATACAAAGGCTCTTTTGGCCCTTGGAAGTCGCTGTGGTCATACAAACGCATATTATTACAGCCACAATGACAGCTCAATGTTTTCCTATAGATCAGCATCCATGACATCTGATATAAAAGAAGGATCGTTTAAGGTCGAGCCAAAATCGTTTCCCATAAAGGCCGTCTTTTATGCAAGAGCCAATTCCCATCCTTCACTTACTTATACTTATAAAGATATCAGTGCCACTGTAACAGGTGATATATGTGAGCCTGCCACGGGAAGAGGAACGGGTGTATCAGATATAAAAAAACAGATCACGAAAACAGGAAATACCTTTTTTAGCTGCACAGAAACCGATATAGAAGTTGATGACGCTCTTTTTATTCCTTTGGGATCGTTAAACGCAATGAGAAGAGAATGTCTGAGCAGGCTTTCCTTACTTATAAGTTCACCCAAAAAGCCTGTTATAAATGATTTTACCTCAGGGACAAAACCGGGCGGCAAAGGCATAAGCGATATAAAACTCGCTCTTTTTTCAGATGCCGATGTCGCAGTCGCCTTTAAAAACGCAGTCGGATTTAATGCAATAGGATTAACATACTCCGCAGCAGTAAGATCCGGATCAGCCGCTTTATCTATAAAAGAAAGCGGCAAAACGGCAGTTCTCATGCTTCCGCCTGTAATAAGACAAAAACAGCTTCCCGTGATCAAAACCAATTTGGAAAAACTTCTTCCTTACTATGACAAAGTCATAACAGGATCCTTTGACGGCATGGAATTACTGTTTCAGCTTAATTATAATAAGTCCGATATAATACTTTCCCCGAGAATGTACACATATTCGGACCGTGCGATAGAAGCATTTGAACGTTTTGGAATAAATGCTTTAATTTCACCTCATGAACTAAGTAAAAAAGAAAGATCCCACAGATACGAAAAGAGCACCATCCAATACATATACGGAAGGATTCCGCTTATGTATATGGCTGCGTGTATCAATAAGAACACAAACGGTTGCGATAAATGCAGCCATATTTATAATTTAAAAGACAGAAAAGGCAAATTTTTCCCGGTCAAAAACGACTGTGAGCTTTGTATGAACACAATATATAACAGTCTTCCTCTTTCCTTATTTGGGGAAAAGGATTATTTTGACGATCTGGGAGTCTGCGGTTATATAGCGGACTTTTGCGGAGAAACCGCGGAAACAGCCGAAAGTACCGCCTTGGCAGCCGATAAGTTTTTCGTTGACCGGATACCGCCTGATTTTTCTTTTGAAACAACAAAGGGACATTTTAACAGAGGAGTAGAGTAACCTCATGATACATATAATTACAACAGTTTCAAGATTTACAATGATATTTATTATCGCTGTCTATACATATTACTGTTTTTCGGCTCTTGGCCGTCCGGCTGAAGAAAGGGGCGGGCTTTTTAAAGGACAGATGGTTTATATATACCTTCTTTTATTAAATGCCAATGCAGTACTGTTTTTAAATACTAACGATATCAGAATTATTATTATGGCTGTTGCCGAAGCAGTTCTGATATACATAACAAACCTTATATACAAAAAGTTATACAGTAATGCCAATGAGATAGTGGTAAATAATATGTGTATGCTGCTTCTTGTGGGATTTATCATGCTTTGCCGGCTGGATATGGGACAGGCAATAAAACAGATCGTTTACGCTGCAGCCGCTCTTCTTATAACGGCCTTTGTTCCGATTATGATAGAAAGATGGAAGATGTGGTCAAGGCTTTCTTATCTGTATGCCGCCATCGGTATACTCGGTCTTTTATGCGTTGCGGTTTTCGGAAAAGTAGTTTACGGTGCAAAGCTTAATATTTCAATAGGTCCCGTTACACTGCAGCCTTCCGAAATAATTAAGATAATTTTCGTATTTTTTGTTGCATCCATGCTTTGTATATATACCGATCTTAAACAGGTGATCATAACCTCCGCAATATCCGCCGTATTTGTACTGATCCTGGTTGCTTCAAAGGATTTGGGAAGTGCCATGATATATTTTGTGACCTTTCTTTTCATGCTATACGTAGCAACACGTAACTGGACTTATCTTTTTGCGGGCTTTCTCATGGGAGGAGGAGCGGCGATAGCCGGTTACCATCTGTTTTCCCATGTAAGAACCCGTGTTATAGCATGGCAGGATCCGCTCGCCGTGGTAAATGACGCAGGTTATCAGATTTCAAGATCCCTTTTTGCAATCGGAAGCGGCGGCTGGTTCGGCAGTGGTCTTTATGAGGGAATGCCCGAAAAGATCCCTGTAGTAACAACTGATTTTATCTTTGCCGCCATATCCGAAGAAATGGGTGCTGTATTTGCTTTATGCATTATATTTATCTGTATAAGCTGCATACTTATGTTTTTCAATATTGCCATGCAGATACATGAAAGATTCTATAAACTTGTAGCTTTGGGACTGGCCGTTTGCTACGGGATACAGGTCTTTATAACCCTTGGAGGCGTTACCAAGTTTATTCCTTCAACGGGTGTGACACTTCCTCTGATAAGCTACGGAGGAAGCTCCATTCTTTCTACAATATTTATTTTCGCTGTCATCCAGGGATTGTATAAGAGAGCGGGATGGGAGGCTGAAGCCGATAATGAGATCAAATAAAGAAGAAATCAAAACACCAAAAGTAAGACGTAAAAAACGTCGTTCCTTAAACCGCGAATTTGCAGTTGTTACCTACTCGATGATCGCCCTGTATTTAGCGCTCATAGTGTACTTTTGTTATTTTGTGGGATTTCAAAGTGAAGCTTTTATAAATCATTCATCCAATCCCAGGCTCTCGGTAATGTCGGAACATACTATTCGCGGAGATATAAAAACAAGCGATAATGTAGTACTGGCTCATTCAGATTATGACGGAAAAAACGAAACTAGAGTTTACCCAAAAGGAAGAGAGTATGCTCATGTGGTCGGATTTTCGGTAAACGGTATGAGCGGAGCAGAAAAAGACGCAAACTTTTATCTTCTCCGTTCCCATGCCTTTATAATCGACCGGTTAAAAAACGATCTTTTTGAAAAGAAAAATGAGGGCGATAATGTGATCCTGACTCTTGATTCAAAGGCTCAGGAAGCCGCATATAACGGTATGGGCTCATATAAAGGCGCAGTTGTTGCCATGGATCCCGAAACCGGTAAGATACTTGCCATGGTTTCCAAACCGGATTTTGATCCCTCAACCATTTCACAGCAATGGGAGAGTCTTACATCTTCAAGCAGTGAAAGCATATTGCTTAACAGGGCAACCCAGGGACTGTATCCGCCGGGATCAACCTTTAAGATCATAACAGCTCTTGCCTATGACAGAAACGGCAGAAACGACAATGTAACCTTTGACTGCAGCGGTGATTTTACAAGCGACGGATTTACTATCCATTGTTACGGAAACAAAGCACACGGAAATCAATCCTTTGAAACGGCCTTTGCGAATTCCTGCAATACAACTTTTGCCAAGATAGGTCTTGTTTTAAAGAAAAATTCCCTTAAAAATGCAGCCGAAGATTTCCTTTTCAACACCGATATACCAACAGATATTTCCAATGTAAAATCATCAAGTTTTACAATGGATAAATCTGCAAATGATGCGCTTATAATGCAAACCTCCATAGGCCAGGGAAATACACTTGCAACACCTCTTCAGATGGCTCTTGTAGCCTCAACCGTTGCAAATAACGGATATCTTATGGAGCCGTACTACATTGACAGTATAGAGAACAATAACGGCATTAACGTGAAAACATTTAAACCCGTAGAATACGGGAGACTTATTTCAAAAAAGGAAGCAAATCGTCTGAAAAAATACATGAGAAAAGTAGTTACCGAAGGAACGGGAACAGGCCTTTTAACTTCTTCCTACAAAGCTTACGGTAAAACCGGAACCGCGGAATTTTCATCCAATAAAAACGAGGCCCATTCATGGTTCGTAGGCTTTGCAAATAAAAACGGTAAGAAAATTGCCGTTTCGGTAATAATGGAAGGAGCGGGAGCGGGATCTTCCCACGCACTTCCTCTTGCAAAAAAGATAATAGACAGTTATTTGTCAAAATGATAAAATGAATGCTATGAAGAAAAACGGAAATGAGACAAATGCATCATGGTATTTCTATGAGAAGCTATATTTCAAAGGACGTATCGATGATAAAGAAAGGATAATTTCTGCCCTTTTGGAAGGTGGAAAGCTTCCAAGGGTTTATGTTGTTTCTCTTTCCGACAATAAAGACAGTTTATTTGAGATATACGAATGTTCAAATCCGCTTATACCTCTTTTGGTAAAAGAAAAGGCCTATATAATCGCTATATGCCGTGGGCATTCCAATCTTTTGGAGTTTATCAGAGAACTTTTTGATACACATCAAAATGATATTTTCGATTTCAAAAACTATTGGGAAAAGCAAAGCTTCCTTCCGAAGGAGAAGCTAAGCCTATGATAATACTAAAGATTTTATTATGGATATTTTTAGTCGTTTTAGGTGTTCTTTTAGCGGCAATATGTTACCTTGTTTTTTCACCGATAATCTATGACATACTTGTTAAATGGGACGGAGAGCGCTACATATGTTTCTCGATACACGATCTTGTTCACATTGTATCCGGAAAGGTCAGATATGAAGCAAGGAACGGTCTGACTGTCAATGTCAAACTGTTCGGCATAAAAGAAATCATAAACATAACACCCGAAACCGACGAAGAAGATGCTCCTTCACCGGAAGAAGAAAAAGAAGCATCTCCCGGCAAAACGGAAACAATAAAAGAAGGATCCGAAAGCACCGATAGTTCCGATACTTCAAACGATATCAAGGGATCCGAAAAAGCGCTTGGATTTGAAGTTCCCGAAAACGTATACGAAGTCAATTTCAGGGAGACTCCCCAAAATGCCGTCGGATCCGAGGATAAAATAACAATAAACGCAAAGATCGACGTATCGGAAGAGACAATTGAACCCAAAGAGGATATCAGTAAAGCCGCAGATCCTACGGAACATAAAACCGAGAACCCGGATGACAGAGCAGGCGATCATAAAAATAAAAAAGAAAACACTTCGGATGCAGCTTCCAAAGATGATAGTCCGAAGCAAAAAGATACCGAAAATGCACCTGAAAATGATATAACGGGTAAATTTGAACTTTTAAAGTCATATTTGAGCGAAGAATGCATTTCAGGCATAAAATACATAATCAGCTGCGTTTTTGTACTACTCAAAAAGCTTATTCCCCATATAAAAAGGATACAAGGGCGTTATTCGCTCACCTCTCCGGATTATACCGGTCAGATGTTCGGGCTGTTTTGCCTGATGCCTGTAATGTACCGAAAAGGGAATTACATAGAACCCGATTTCGAATCGGAAGACCTATATTTTGACGGAGAGATTTTTGCCGTGGGAAAGATCAAACTTCTTTGGTTAATATCTCTTGTTATAAAGATTCTTATAAATAAAAATTCCAGAACCATAATATTTAAAGTCATAGGAGGATAATAATGGCAAACGGTAATATCAATGAGACCATAGCTTCTTTATTTAACGGAATGGAAACATATCTGTCAACAAAGACGGTTGTCGGTGAACCTTTAAAAATTGATGATACCATTATCATACCTTTGGTTGATGTTTCGTTCGGACTTGCCAGCGGCAGTTTTTCAAAAGAACACAGTGGAAGCGGAGCAGGCGGAATAGGCGGTAAAATGAGACCCAGCTCCGTCCTTGTAATACATAACGGAACAACCAGACTCATAAACATAGCCACCAATACCGGTATGGATAAACTGCTTGATCTGGTACCTGATTTTGTAGACACCTTCAAATCCAAACAGAATAAAAAAGGTCGCTCCGCTGAGGATAACGCGGCAAGAGATCTTGCGGCAGATGCAGTTACAGATGCGGTTACAGACGCCGTTGATATTCTCACTGAAGAAGATGAGATTTCTTCATAAAGAAAAATAAAAAAATTCTTGCATTTGGTATTATATTCTGATAGAATACTCATGTTGTGTGTGCAAGAGGCACATGCATCCTTAAAAATAATCATTAAGGAGGTGCTAAAATGGCTAAATGTGCAGTATGCGGAAAAGGCGCTCATTTTGGAAATAATGTGAGCCATTCTCATAGAAGATCAAATCGTATTTGGAAGTCAAATGTGAAGTCTGTTAAATGTATTGTTAACGGTACTCCCAAGAAGATGTACGTTTGCACTTCCTGCCTGCGTTCCGGCGCTGTAGAGCGTGCATAATAATTTCGCAGAATAGGACAGCGGAAGCTTTCAGTTATTGATTGCCTCTGCTGTTTTTTTTTGTTATAATAATGTCATTCATGAGCTAATACGAAAGGAGTTTTTATGCAAAGTCAGGGACAGATGGAAAATGAGCTTGGCAAGATCATAATAGACAAAGAAGTCATAGCTGCTTACGCAGGTACAATAGCCGTAGAATGCTTCGGAATTGTTGGTATGGCAGCCGTAAATATGAAGGACGGACTTGTTAAGCTTCTTAAAAAAGATTATCTTTCACATGGAATAGATGTTACTGTAAATGATGATAATTCGGTATCGCTTGATTTTCATTGTATCGTTTCATACGGTGTAAGTATTGTCACGGTTGCGGACAATCTCAAGCAGACAGTCAGATATAAAGTTGAAGAATTTACCGGAATGGCCGTTAAAGAGATTAACGTCTTCATTGAAGGCCTTCGCGTTATTGATTAAGGAGGAATATCGTGGAGAATAACGAAATTCGTGCAAATGATCTTGCAAAGGCATTTCTGGCTGGTGCAAAATATCTCGAAGCAAAAAAGGATCTGATCAATGAGCTTAATGTATTTCCCGTTCCGGACGGTGATACAGGCACCAATATGACAATGACAATAATGTCTGCAGCCACAGAAGTTGCCGCCATTGAAAATCCCGATATGAAGACTGTATCAAAGGCTATGTCTTCCGGTTCACTCAGAGGAGCAAGAGGTAACTCAGGTGTTATTCTTTCTCAGCTGTTCAGAGGATTTACAAAGGTTATCAAGAATGAAGAAATACTTAATGTTAACATACTTAACGAGGCCTTCCAAAAAGCATGCGAAACTGCATACAAAGCGGTTATGAAGCCTAAAGAAGGAACCATTCTTACAGTTGCGAGAGGTGCAGCCGACAAGGCCGCCGAACTTGCCGAGACCACTGATGATATTTTGGAATTTTCACTCGGTATTTTAGAGGAAGCCGAGGCTGTACTTGCCAAAACTCCCGATATGCTACCGGTTCTTAAACAAGCCGGTGTTGTGGATTCCGGCGGACAGGGTTTGGTTGAAGTATTCCGCGGGATCTGCGATTATCTGTCGGGTAAAGAAATCGATCTTACCATAGATGGCGACACAACCAAAGAAGAAAAGAAAGCCAAAGAAATAAAAGAAAGCCAAAAAACATTTACATATTCAATGTCGTTTTCAATAATTGCCAAAGACTCTTTTGCAGCAAAACTTGACGGCGATCTTAAAGAATATTTCAATACAATAGGTAAATGTATTGACATTGAACTAAACGGTAAAGAGATGAAGGCATCGCTGTTTACGGATGATCCGGGTAAGGCTCTAAGCCGTTCCATCAAATTCGGTATTCTTGACAATATAAATATTAAAAACATAAAACTCGAAAAAACAGACACTGCAGGAGAACCGGAAGAAAAAGCCGAAGAATCACTTCCCGCCAAGAACATGGGCTTTGTTGCCGTTTCCATCGGAGAGGGGATGAACAGGATCTTCCATGAACTCGGTGCAGACTATATTATAGAAGGCGGTCAGACAATGAACCCTAGTACAGAGGATATCATTTCCGCCATTGACAAGGTAAACGCCAAAACCGTTTTCGTCCTTCCCAACAATAAAAATATAATACTTGCCGCCAATCAGGCCAAAGACCTTTGCGACAATAAAGAAGTTATCGTTCTCCCCACAAAGACGCTTCCTCAGGGTGTCACAGCTCTTATCAATTTCATTGCCGATCAGTCAGTCAGCGAAAACGAAGAGCGTATGACAGAAGAGATCAAGAATGTAAAATCGGGAGAGATCACCTACGCCGTAAGAGACACCATCATTGATGACAAAGAGATCAAAGAAGGTGATTACATGGGTATCGGCGACAGCGGCATTTTAGCGGTTAATAAAGATATTGAAGAAACATTTACCGCCTTGCTTGAAGAACTTATAGATGAAGATTCTTCTCTCGTTTCCATCTACTTCGGATCAGATGTCAGCGAATCAGATGCTGAAGCCCTAAAAGATAAGGCTGCTACGATCTTCCCTGATATCGAGTTTGAGCTTCAGATGGGAGGACAACCGGTTTATTATTATGTTATTTCAGTTGAGTGATCATGTTTTTTAATGACGATATTACAAAATTAAAAGGAGTCGGTGGGAAAACCAAGGAGCTTTTTTCCCGACTCCTTATTTTTAAGATCAAAGATCTTTTGGAGTTCTTTCCAAGGGATTATTTTACTTATCCCGATCCCGTAAAAAGTGTTAAAGATTTAACAGAAGGCCAAATTGCAGTATTCGGAAGGATAAAAAGTTCTCTTAGCGTCAAGCGGACCAGGTCTATGGACATTACACTCGGCTCACTTACGCTTCCGGATTCCGATAAGATAGAACTGATATGGTACAGAATGCCCTATATTAAAAATCAGATAATATTAGGCAGTGATTATGTTTTATACGGTAATCTGAAAAAAGACGGCTCAAAGTTTAAGCTGGAACAGGCAAAGCTTTTCACCCCTAAAGCCTATGGATCACTTTGCGAAAAACTGCTTCCTGTTTATCCTCTGACAAAGGGTTTGACAGGCGATAAACTTCGCAAATTTGTTCAGAATGCTTTCGATGAAACGATCGACATAAGCGAATTTCTGCCTCGCGACTGGTTAAAAGAGAGAAATCTGACCGAATACAGAGAAGCTCTTTTTCATTATCACTTTCCGGACAGCTTTGAGGATCTTTACAACTCAAGGATAAGACTTGCCTATAACGAATTTTTGTTTTTTGCTTTAAATATGAAAATGGAGCTAAAAGCAGAAGAGAAAGCAGAAAATGATCTTGTTTTAGACAAACATGATATATATGACAGGGTAAGATCATCCCTTCCTTTTTCACTTACTAAAGGTCAGGCCGAAGCCTTAAGTGATATAGAAAAAGATTTCGGCGGCGAATACATAGCGCAAAGACTCATCCAGGGGGATGTTGGCAGCGGTAAGACAGTAATTGCATTTTTATCTATGGTTTACATGGCTGAAAACGGCTACCAATCTGCCATAATGGCGCCCACAGAGGTTTTGGCAGCCCAGCATTTTGAAAGCTTTTCAAAAATGAGTGAAGATCATTCCCTTCCCTTTTGTGCAGTACTTCTGACAGGTTCCATGACAGCAAAGGAAAAGCGGATCGCAAGAGAGAAGATAAGCTCTCATGAAGCCGACTTTATCATAGGAACACATGCGGTTTTTCAGGAAAAGGTAGAATTTAATAATCTCGGACTTGTTATAACCGATGAACAGCACAGATTCGGTGTCAGGCAAAGAAAAGCCCTGGCCGAAAAGGGACATCACGTTTTTTCCATCGTTATGAGTGCAACACCTATTCCCAGAACACTTGCGATGATCCTTTATACAGGCATGAATATTTCGGTAATATCCGAACTGCCTTCAAACAGATTACCTATTAAGAATTCTCTCGTAGGTTCCGATAAGAGGATGGCAGCCTACGGTTTTATCTTAAAGCAGCTTAAAGAGGGCAGACAGGGAATGATAATCTGTCCCATGGTGGAATCGGGGGATGATTCAAATGACAACGCACCTGAAAATGTTGTCGATTATACAGAAAAAATAAAGCCCTATTTCAAAGATTTTTCAATAGCCAAATTACACGGGCGTATGAAAGCCGACGAAAAAGAGCGGATCATGGCTGATTTTGCTTCCGGAAAAATCGATCTTCTTGTTTCCACCACGGTAATAGAGGTTGGCATAAATGTTCCAAATGCAACCGTCATAATGATAGAAAACGCCAATCGTTTCGGCCTGGCCCAGCTACACCAACTCAGGGGTCGCGTGGGAAGAGGAGCGCATCAGTCCTACTGCATTTTCATAGATACCTCCGGTAAGAAAGAAGTCAGTGAGAGATTAAAGGTACTTTCTGAATCAAATGACGGATTTAAGATATCCTCCTTTGATCTTCAAAGTCGCGGGCCGGGAGATATCATGGGAATAAGACAAAGCGGGGATTTTGCATTCAAAGTTGCCGACATATATCAGGATTCAAAACTGTTAAACAATGTTAGCGCCGACTGCGATCTAATACTTGAAGAAGACCCCGATCTTTCTTCTGACAAATATCATCTGCTAAAGCTGCAGCTTCAAAGCAGACTGAGCAGTTCATACACCAATCTGTAACAGTAAAAAAAGCCCACCTCAAAAAGGTGGGTGTTTTGATAATTTTATTCAGTCAAAAGGCCGTCCTTTGACGGATGGATGACCATTGAATAATTAGTGTGATATATCACATATCCCGGCGCGGAACCCGCCGGCTTTTTTAAATGTTTCTTTTGAACATAATCTATTTCCAATTTATCACTGTCTCTGCCGCTTGAGTAATAACCCGCAAGCTGTGCACACAGCAGATAATCATCATCCGTTATTTCTTTTCCCTCTGTTTTGATTATCACATGGGAACCCGGCATCTGTTTTGCATGAAACCACCAGTCGTTTCCTGTTGCAAACTTAAGGGAAAGCTCTTCGTTCTGATAATTGTTCTTTCCCACATAAACATGGAACCCGGAAGGTGTAACAAAATGCAGCGGTTTACTTTTAACCTGTTTTTTCTTCCCGGTTGATGATCCCTTTTTGATATAACCACCTGCTTTAAGTTCAGATCTTATTTCATCAAGATCTTCAACGGTTTCAGCCAGGTTCAAAAAACTAAGAACCCCCGCCAGATATTCAATTGTATTTTCCGTAGTTTCGATCTGAGTGGACAGCGCCTCCTTAGTTCGCTTGGCTTTTGCATACTTATCAAAATATTTTTTTGAATTTTCTATACCCCCAAGTTCCGGGTCAAGCGGGATAGTAAGCTTACTGCCATCATAATAATTATCAACGGTTATGGATTTTTCACCGCTTATTCCATGTCCGTATGTCTGAAGCATTTCACCGTATAATCTGTAGTTTTCCATTTTATCGGTATCCGAAAGCTGCTTTTTCTGAAGCATAAGTTTTTTGTCTTCACGTTCTATAAGATTCTTAACGTGTTTTCTAAGATCAAGTGACTTTTGCTGCATGTTGTTGAAGGTATTTTTTTCTTTATAAAAATCTTCAAGCATACTTGAGATACTGTCCTTTTTAACCTCGAGACGATCTTTTTGCGAAGTCAGAGGATAGGCTGAAAATTCACACGGTTTACCGCCTTCATCCATATATATAACGGGAGAGTAGTCTTTTGTATCTAAAGTATTAATAATATTATTAAAGCTTTTATAAATATTGTCTTTATCTTCAAAAGATAACGACGCACATGGAGCATCCGCATCTACATCACATTTTACACAGATATCCACCGCAGCAGTGGTCGAAAAACCTGTCAAAGAGGAAATAAGAGCCTTTTTTACGGATACCGGTCTTCTCAAAAAATCTTCTTTCATCATGGTTTCCGTTACTTCGTAAGGATCAAATTTATGCTCCTGGGACGGTGTGAAATACTTTCTTCCGGGAAGAACTTCTCTGACCGAACTCATAAAGGCATTCACATGCTTAATGGAATCAAGTATCGTCAGATCTTCATCACAAAATATAACATTGCTGTGTTTACCCATCAGTTCAACAATCAGGTACTTAACCGCAAAATCCCCTAGTTCATCAAGATGTTCGATCTTAAAAGATATTACTCTTTCAAGCCCCATTTGTTTAATCTCGGCGATCCTTCCGTTTGATATATGCTTTCTTAATAGCATACAAAAATTAGGTGCCGACAAAGGCGCTGTTTTATTTGTTTTTGTAAGATACATCAGCGGAAGAGAAGGTGATGCACTTATAAAAAGTCTGCTGTTTCCTCCGTCTCCTTTGACGGTAAAAATAAGTTCAAGCTCCTCCGGCTGGGAAATCTTACTTATCCTTCTTCCTTCAAGCTTATCTTTAAGTTCGTCTTTCAATGCACAAATAGTAATCCCGTCAAAAGCCATGTTTTCACCTTTCTTAAAACAATCCAAATAACAATTTGCTAATTATACCATAGAAGTATAAAACTGTCATCAAACCATATCCTTACAAATGTGATAAAACCTTACAAAATGCTCATAACAGCGCACATTGATATTTGACTTAGGTAAATAAATCGCATATAATAAGTAAGTATGCAAATCAGTAAATTAGTTCCATTTTTAAGGAGAGATTTATATGGCTTACAGTATGACAGGGTTTGGTCATTACGAATTTACAAGCGGATCAAAAAAAGTACTTTGTTCTATCAAATCTGTTAATCACAGATATCTTGATCTAAACATCAAACTCCCACGCAAATTAAGTGTTTTTGAGGGTGAGATAAGAAATATCATCAAAAACAATATCAGCCGTGGGAAGGTAGATATTGCGTTTAGTTATGAAGAAGGCTGTGACAAGGAATATGACATCACCTATAACAGTGCTGTAGTTTCTGCCTATATAGACGGAGCTGCCAAAATGGCTGCCGACTTCGGTCTTGTCAATAATCTTTCCACTTCGGATATAATCTCACTTCCCGACGTTTTCGAGATCGCCGAAAAATCCGAAGATGAAGACGAACTTAAAAATATGACTCTTGAAGCACTTAAAGGTGCTGTAAGTGAATTCAAAAAAGCCCGGGCCGATGAGGGTAATCGTCTTGCCGGTGATCTGATCCAAAAACTTGATGAGCTTTACGATGATGTTCTTTTCGTTGAAGAGCGTTCTCCCAAGATAGTGGAAGAATATAAAACAGCTCTTACTGCCAGGATACAGGAGCTTCTTGGAGATGTTTCCGTAGATGAAAGCAGGATAGCCACAGAGGTAACGATCTTTGCGGACAAGATCTGTGTTGATGAAGAGATAGTAAGACTTAAAAGCCACATTTCCGAAGCCAAAAAAGCACTGTCTTCGGAAGATACGATAGGCCGGAAACTCGATTTTATAGCTCAGGAGATGAACAGGGAATCCAACACCATTCTTTCGAAAACATCTGATGCCGAGATTTCAAACAAAGGCATATTTATGAAGACCAATGTAGAAAAGATACGTGAACAGATTCAGAATTTGGAGTAAACATGCATTTTGTTAATATCGGATTTGGAAATCTGGTTCAGGTCAGGCGTATAGTTGCCATGATCACTCCCGATTCCGCCCCTGCAAAAAGATATATTCAAAAAGCCAAGGAAAACGGTACTCTGACAGATGCCACTCAAGGCCGTCGCACAAGAGGTGTACTCATGATGGATGACGGGCGTATCATCATTTCCTCATTGCTTCCGGACACTATAGCCGGTCGTATAGAAAACGCCAAAGGAGGTGTTTTGGATGAATAAAGAAAAAGGAGTTCTAACTGTATTATCAGGTTTTTCCGGAGCCGGTAAAGGCACCATTATGAAACATCTTCTCTTAGCACATCCTGATACTTATAATCTGTCAATCTCAGCCACCACCCGTTATAAAAGAGAGGGTGAAGAAGATGGCAGAGAGTATTTTTTCAAAACCAGAAACGAATTTGATGAGATGATCGCTCAGGGTGAATTTCTCGAATATGCTACATTTAACGGCAATTCCTACGGTACACCCAAAGCATACGTTGAAAAACTTCTAAACGAAGGCAAGGATGTGATCCTGGAAATAGAGGTTCAGGGTGCGCTTCAGGTGAAACACCTTTATCCGGATTGCCTGCTTTTATTTGTCACCCCACCCAGTGCAGAAGCCTTAAAAGAAAGGCTGGTGGGAAGAGGAACGGAATCGGAAGAAGTAATAGCCGAAAGACTTTCCATTTCTTCAAGAGAATCCTCTCTTATGGACAAATATGATTATCTTATAATAAACGATGATCTTGATGAAGCCGTCGAAGAAGTTCATGAACTTATACAAAGAGAGCATCTTCGCACCGCTCACAGAAAGAATATGATAAGCGATATTCAGACCCAGCTCAAACAGTTTTCAGATATATAATTAACACGTATTGGAAGGAGATAAGTAATGATACATCCGTCTTATGTTGAACTGATGAAGGTAGTTAACGATAATGTTAATGTAGGTGAAGAGCCTGTGGTAAACAGTCGTTACAGCATCGTGGCAGCAACAGCAAAAAGAGCCAGACAAATAGTGGGAGGTGCTGAACCTCTTTGTAATTATTCTTTTGGTGAAAAGCCTCTTTCAATCGCAGTTCGCGAGCTTTACGAAAGAGATCTTGTTATCCTCACAGATGAGGAAGCAGCCGAGAAAAAGGTTATGGTGGATGAAGCCAAGGAAATAATCGCGGAACATGAAGCTAAAGAAAGAGCTCTTATGGAAGAAAGAGATAATGCTCTTTTGGAAGCATCCGGTATGTCATCCGATTCAGAGGAAGATACTGTTGAAGAATAAAATCTTTTTTGTTTCCCTCGGTTGTGACAAAAACCTTGTCGATGCGGAGCATATGCTGTTTTCATTGCGCAAAAACGGATATGAGATAACTGACGAACCGGAAGAAGCCGAAGTCATAATAATCAACAGTTGTTGTTTCATCGCCGATGCCATGGAAGAAAGCATTAATTCCATCATCGAGTTGGCACGCTATAAAGATGAAGGAAAACTCAAATCACTTATAGTTACCGGCTGTCTTGCAGAGCGTTTTTCCGACCAGATAAAAAAAGAACTTCCCGAAGTTGACGGTATTATAGGAACTGCGTCCTTTGATAAGATCATCGAGGTAGTTGAGAGATCTTTAAACAACGAATTCTCGAACATTTGCCTCCCGCTGGACCGACTTCCCGAGACAGAAGGACGGCTTCTTACTACAGGCGGCCATTATGCTTATCTTAAGATAGCGGAAGGCTGCAACAAAAATTGTTCTTACTGCATAATTCCAAAGGTAAGAGGTCCTTACAGGAGTTTTCCCATGGAGGACATCATAAAAGAAGCCTCTGACCTGGTTGATAACGGAGTAAGAGAGATAATCCTGGTAGCTCAGGAAACCACACTGTACGGAACAGATATCTACGGCAAAAAAGCCTTGCCCGAGCTTTTAAGAAAGCTCTCCTCGATCAAATCTCTTGCATGGATAAGGTTATTATATGCCTATCCGGAAGAAATAAACGAAGAGCTTATTGATGAGCTTGCAAACAATCCCAAGATCTGTCATTACATAGATATGCCCATACAGCATTGCAACGACAATATTCTTCGCAGAATGGGACGTCGCACAAACAAAGCAGAGTTGATCCAAAAAATAAAGACTCTTAGGAGTCGTATCCCTGATATTTGTCTTCGCACAACACTCATAACCGGATTTCCCGGCGAGACAGAAGATGAACATAACGAAATGCTCGATTTTATTAAAGAGATCCGATTTGACAGACTCGGAGCATTTCCATACTCAAAAGAGGACGGTACCCCGGCAGCCGAATTTGAAGATCAGACAGATGATCTTACCAAAAATATCCGTTATGATAATATCATGCGCGCACAACAGATTGTGGCATTTGCACGTAACGAAGAAACAGTCGGAAAAGAACTTGACATTTTTATTGAAGGACAGTTGCCTGAGGATAATGTCTATGTCGGCAGGACATATAAAGATGCTCCCGGTGTAGACGGTCTGGTATTTGTTACCTGCCCTTATCCCCTGATGTCCGGAGACTTTGTTACAGCAAAGGTAACAGCAACCAAAGATTATGATCTTTTAGGAGAAGTTTTAAATGAAGATGAATCTACCCAATAGACTAACAATATTAAGAGTTCTGTTGGTTCCTGTGTTTGTTGTTTTGCTTTTGGCAGGTAAAGACAGCTTTCACATGAGACTTGCAGCTGATTTTGTTTTTATAATGGCATCCATAACAGATGCTCTTGACGGACATATTGCGCGTAAATACAATCTTGTTACAAATTTTGGTAAATTTATGGATCCGCTTGCGGATAAGCTTTTGGTTTGTTCCGCTATGATCTGCCTTGTAGAACTCAGACAACTTCCCGGCTGGATATGCATTCTCATAATCTCAAGAGAATTTATAATCAGCGGTTTCAGACTCATTGCCGCAACCAACGGAGTGGTTATTGCCGCAAGCTATTGGGGTAAATTTAAAACAGTATTCCAAATGCTTATGGTTATCGCCATGGTCGCAAATATACAAAATCAGATATGGCAGATACTTACCACAACCTTAATGTGGATATCATTAATACTGACAATCGTTTCACTCGTGGACTACATTGTCAAAAACAAAGACATTCTAAAGGAGCAAAGCTGATTTGAGAGTTATTGCAGGAAGCCGTAGGAGCATTCCTCTGGTCACGATTCCCGGCAGCGACACAAGACCTACCACCGACAGGATAAAAGAAACCCTGTTTAACATTCTTCGTGATGACGTATACGGTGCAAGGGTTTTGGATCTTTTTGCCGGCAGCGGACAACTTGGTATTGAGGCCTTAAGCAGAGGAGCCGATCATGCGGTTTTTATAGAAAAAAACAAAAAATGCATCGAATGCATAAAACAGAATGTTAGCAAAACAAAATTTGAAAAAGAATCCGTTATCCTCCAAAGAGATCTGCCTGCCGCATTATCTCTTGCCGTATCATACGGACCGTATTCACTTATATTCATGGATGCTCCGTACAGTCTCGGAATAGAAGAGGATTGCATAAAAGCCATCGGAGAACTTGGTCTTTTATCCGAAGCCGGAATCATAATATGCGAAACAGCTTTGGGACGGGAGCTTACACTTCCCGAAGGATTCACTATTTCAAGAATAAAGACATACAAAACCAATCAACATATATTTATTTCGACATCGTAGGTTTATGCGGCAGATCCTTTGATAAGACCGCAAATATTTAAAGACACATAACTAATAAGGAATTAAATATGAAAAGAGCAATTTATCCCGGAAGTTTTGATCCGATCACCTTCGGACACCTTGATATCGTTAAACGATCAGCGAAAATGTTCGATGAGATCATCATTGCCGTTCTTAATAACAGCGCAAAAAATTCGTTGTTTTCTTCTGATGAACGTGTTAGTATGATTAAGGACCTGACAGCCTCCTGCAAGAACGTAAGGGTAGAGTCCTTTGCAGGACTTACCGTTGATTTTGCAAAACGCATGAATGCCAATATAATCATCAGGGGACTTCGGGCTGTTACCGATTTTGAATATGAACTTCAGATCGCACAGGTTAACAGGGTTAAAAATCCCGATCTCGAAACAGTCTTTCTTACCACTTCACTTAATTATTCATACCTTAGTTCCACCGTGGTAAGAGAGTTTGCATCATACGGAGAAGATATTTCAGAATTTGTACCAAGCGAAATAATCCCTCTAATAGAAGCAAAATATAAAACAAAGGAGAAAAAAGATGGCAAGTGATATCGAAGATATAATCGAGGAAATCGAACAGTATGTAGATGGATGTAAGTCTGCGGCTTTTTCAACCACGAAAATAATAGTAAATCGTGACGACCTTGAAAATCTTCTTGAAGAATTGCGTTCACGTACTCCTGTTGAAATCAGACAGTATCAAAAAGTCATCAGCAATCAGGAAGCTATTTTGGCTGATGCAAAGAAAAAGGCTGAAGCTATTGTCGCAGAAGCCAAGATCCAGACCAACGAACTGGTCAGTGAACATCAGATCATGCAACAGGCTTATGCTCAGGCTAACGAAGTTGTTATGATCGCCACCAAAAATGCTCAGGACCTTTTGGACAAAGCTACAATGGATGCCAATGAAATACGCATGGGTTCCATAGAATATGCTGACTCACTTCTTAAACTGATTCAGGATGTTATCTACAGATCTATGGAAACCACAAGACGTACCAACGACGAATATCTTAGCACCATGCAAAGATATCTCGACAAAGTGGTCGAAAACAGAATGGAACTTGCTCCTCATCCTGAAGCAACGGTAGCTACAGAAGAAAGCGCAGCTCCATCTCATCATATGGAAGAAACGAGTGCTGATGCTCCAAGTGAGTCTGAGCCTGTTAAAGTAGCTCCCACACCGGTAGTTTCCGAGCCTCATCTTGCTCCCGGTGTGCATCCGGAGAGCGTAGCTGCCATGGACGCAAAAAGGGCAGCAAAACGTGCAGCTACAACCAATTCGATTGTTTCTGCCGTAAAGACGGTAGCACCTTCCGGTGCGGCTTCTGATCATACTTCGGAAGGAGCCGTTGAAGCAGAGGCAGTTGAAGATACGGGGGCCGCTGAAGAAGCCAATACCGTAAATGAAGGTGGCTTAGGTTCCAAGGTTGCTGATATTTCCGAAAAGTTTTTCAGTCAAGAGTGATTTTTAGGTTTATACGGTTTTGAAAGAATTAACTGTAGATTCAGCTTCCTGCGGACAGCGATTTGATAAATTTCTCAAAAAATATTTCGCAGGAGCTACATCATCTTTTCTTTACAAGATGCTCCGAAAGAAAAACATAGTTCTTAACGGGGCAAAAGCAAATGGAAGTGAGATATTACAGGATGGAGATAGTATCCGCGTTTTCTTTTCCGAAGATACCTTTGAAAAGATGCGCGGTGTAAAACAGTCTCACATCCTGTTTTCGGTGTTCAAAAACGAAAATCCCGATCCGGTATCCATTCTTTATGAAGATACCGACATCATTGCTGCGGACAAACCCGCAGGCCTTTGCTCAATGCCGGATGAAAACAAAACTTCCAATGCAAACGACAAACTGATCGCTTATCTGATACAAAAAGGCGAAGTCACCGAAGAAAGTTACAGTCTGTTTCATCCGTCGGTGGCAAACAGACTTGACAGAAATACAAGCGGTATAATCCTGTTCGGGAAAACGCTTCACGGATCTCAGTTCCTGTCTGAAGAAATTAAGGAAAGACGTCTTAAAAAATACTACATCTGTGTTGTTCACGGGGAATTTTTAAAAGAAGGCATTTTTCATGCTTTTTGGGCAAAAGATACGGTCAAAAACAAAGCAACCGTCAAAATGCAGCAATTTGCAGGTTCAAAAAAGATTACAACCGAAGTGTTTATTATCAAATCATCTTCCGATTATTCGGTTCTTAAGATTTTATTGCATACCGGCCGCAGTCACCAGATCAGAGCTCATCTTAATGCCCTTGGGCATCCGCTTTTATTTGATCCAAAATATAAAGATGCAGCAAAGGATAAATCTATTTCAAATAAATACAATATAAAAAGCGACCATCAATTACTTCACAGTGCAAGGGTTGAACTTTCGGACGGAAGAGTTATTGAGTCACCCCTGCCTTCAATTTTCAACAAATTCATTTAACCTATGGCTACATGGAATTCAAGGGGACTAAGAGGCTCCACATTAGAAGAATTTATAAATCATACCAACGAAATGTATCGTGAGGCCGGGCTTGCCCTCATACAAAAAGTACCTACACCCATTACACCGATCGAATTTGATAAGACAGGAAGGCATATAACACTTGCTTACTTCGATCAAAAATCAACGGTCGATTATATCGGTGCGGTTCAAGGCATTCCGGTTTGCTTTGATGCAAAAGAATGTGCTGCCATGACATTTCCCATTGCCAACATTCATGAGCATCAGATGCAATTCATGGAAGATTTTGAAGCACAACAGGGAATTGCCTTTTTTCTTATTTATTTTAAGGAAGAGAATATTTTTTATTATTTGAGATTTTCCGAAGCTCTGATTTACTGGAACCGGGCAATGCAGGGCGGAAGAAAGAGTTTTAAAGCAGATGAGCTGGATAAGGATTTTTTCTTTAACAGTGAAGGTAACACCATACCTTATCTTAAGCTTCTTCAAAAAGATTTAGACGGGAGAGAATAATATGTCCAAATTCAGACTTCATACACCGGATGGTGTCAGAGATATAATAGGAGATGAATGTAGGAAAAAGCTTTCTATCGAAAATACTGTTTCATCCATCATAGATTCATACGGATATGATCCCATACAAACACCTTCCTTTGAATTTTTCGATCTCTTCGGAAGCAGTATAGGAACCGTATCTTCAAAAGAACTTTACAAATTTTTTGACAGAGAAGGCGAAACCATAGTTCTTCGTCCCGATTTCACCCCGTCTGTTGCCAGATGTGCGGGTAAATATTTTAATAACTCAAATTGTCCTATAAGACTTTATTATAACGGACGGGTTTTTTCCAATCATAAAAGACTTCGCGGTAATCTCAACGAGCGTTCCCAGATAGGCGGCGAATGTATAGGAGATCCTTCCATCGAAGCCGATGCTGAGATGATCGCAATGCTGGTAAGGACTCTCGAATCCTGCGGTCTTAGTGAATTTGGGATAAGCATCGGTCATGCTGCTGTTTTTGACAGTCTTGTTGATGCACTTGCACTAAACGAAGATGATATTGATGAAATTCATTCATTAGCGGCCAACAAAAATTTCTTTGCGCTCGATGAGTTTCTCGAAAAAAGAAACGCAAATCCCGACATAAGAGGGATCTTCCAAAAGCTTTCAAGCATGTATAAAAGTCCTGAAGAATTCAAAGAACTCACAGATGCTTTTAAGGTTCCCAACGGTCTTTCAGATGCACTTTTACGACTTAGCAAATTAAGCAATCTCCTCGACATATACGAAGCCTCCGATCATGTTTCTTATGATCTTGGCTTTGTCAGCGAGTACAGATATTATACCGGTATAGTTTTTTCCGGTTTTACATACGGAAGCGGTCAGCCGATAGTTTCCGGAGGTCGTTATGACAGGCTTTTAAACAAATTCGGAAAAGACTCACCTGCCATAGGTTTTGCGATCGATATTGACCAGCTTCTCATTTCACTTGACAGACAGAGCATAAGCACCGAAGCCAAAACAGTGAAAAAACTCATTGTTTACCTTGAGGACCATTCAAAAAAGGCTATAGAAAAAGCCGATGAACTTCGCAGTTTAGGCGAAAAGGTGATGCTTTACAAGATAAAAGACAGATCCGAATACGAAGCTTTGATGAACGGATCTGAAGGAACGGATTTAATATATATTGGTGATTAAAATGAATCATAACGAAAACAGATATTTAACAGTTGCTCTCGGAAAAGGAAGACTTGCCAAAAGCGCTATGGAGCTTTTTACAAAAATAGGTATTCCTTGCGAAGAAATGAACGACAAGACAACCCGCAAACTCATCTTTGTAAATGAAGACGCGAGAATAAGGTTTTTCCTTGCCAAAGGACCGGATGTTCCGACCTATGTTGAATACGGCGCAGCTGATATAGGAATAGTCGGAGAGGATACCATCCTTGAGGAAAACCGCAACATCTATGAGGTTTTGGATCTTGGCTTCGGTAAATGCAGAATGTGTGTCTGCGGACCGGAAAGCGCAAGAGAAAAGCTCGATTCCCAGGAGCTTATCCGCGTTGCAACCAAATATCCCAGGATAGCAAAAGATTATTTCTACGAAAAGAAAAATAAAACCGTTGAGATAATAAAGCTTAACGGCTCCATCGAACTGGCTCCAATAGTCGGACTTTCCGAAGTTATTGTTGACATAGTTGAAACCGGAAGTACATTAAAAGAAAACGGACTTGCGGTACTTGAAGAGGTGGTTCCGCTTTCAGCCAGGGTAGTTGTTAATCCTGTCAGCATGAGAATGGAAAATATGCGTATCAATGACCTTATCAGGGATCTGAAAAACGCACTTTAAAATTTATATACAGAAAGAAGTATTATGAAAAAAGTAGAATTAAACGAGAACAGTATTAAGGGTATACTTGAAAACCTGTTAAAACGCTCCCCCGAGAGTTACGATGAGCAGGAAAAGACAGTCAAAGAGATCATCGCCAACGTAAGGGCAAATAAAGATAAAGCTGTATTTTCATATACCGCCCAATTTGATAAGGCTGAGATAAATTCTTCAAACATAAAAGTCACAAAAGAAGAGATAGAAGAAGCCTATGACAAAGTTGATCCGGGGCTTCTTTCGGTTATCAAAAAAGCCATCATAAATATCAAAAAGTTCCATGAAAAGCAGCTTAAAAACAGCTGGTTTACTTCGGAAGACGGTATCTTTCTCGGACAAAAGGTTACACCTCTTGAAAAAGTCGGTGTATACGTTCCGGGCGGAAGAGCTGTTTATCCCTCATCCGTTCTTATGAATGTGATCCCCGCCAAGGTTGCGGGCGTTCCCAATATATTTATGACAACTCCCTGTGATCCTCAGGGAAAAGTTTATCCCTCCACCCTTGTAGCCGCTAACGAAGCAGGTGTTGACTGTATATACAAGGTTGGCGGTGCACAGGCAATTGCAGCTCTTGCTTTCGGAACCGAATCCATACCCAAGGTAGACAAGATAGTAGGCCCGGGAAACATCTTTGTTGCTCTTGCCAAAAAAGCGGTATTCGGTAATGTGGCCATCGATTCGATCGCCGGTCCCAGTGAAATAATGGTACTTGCAGATGAAACGGCCAATCCCCGTTTTGTTGCAGCGGATCTTCTTTCACAGGCCGAGCATGATCCCATGGCATCAGCCATCCTTGTCACAACAAGCCGCAGTCTTGCAGATGAAGTTGAAAGGGAGATCGACGGATTCCTTAAAGTTCTTTCAAGAAAAGACATAATAAAAGAATCCCTCGATAATTACGGATATATTCTGATCGCAGATACTGCAGATCAGGCTTTTTCGGCCGTTAATGAAATTGCCTCAGAGCACCTTGAGATCGTTACAAAAGATCCCATGGGAGATATGACAAGGGTTAAAAACGCAGGAGCGATCTTCCTCGGAAGTTATTCCAGCGAACCCCTCGGAGACTATTTTGCAGGCCCTAATCATGTACTTCCTACAAACGGTACAGCCAAATTCTTTTCACCGCTTTCGGTGGATGACTTTATAAAAAGATCCAGTGTGATCTCTTATTCCAAAGAAGCATTAAGTGAGGTTTACAAAGATATAGTTACATTTGCGGAAAGTGAGCAGCTTACCGCTCACGCCAATTCCGTAAAAGTAAGATTTGAGGAGTGAATATGAGTGAAAGAAGTGCGAGTATAGATCGCAAGACAAAAGAAACCGATATTTCTCTTACGATCGATCTGGATGGCAGCGGTGAAACCGATATTGAAACAGGCATAGGTTTTTTTGACCACATGCTCTGCAGTTTTGCCAAACACGGTCAGTTCGATCTTGCCCTTTCCTGTAAAGGAGATCTCATTGTGGATTGCCATCATACAATAGAAGATTGTGGCATTGTTTTGGGGCAGGCAATAAACAAAGCCCTCGGTGATAAAAAAGGCATTTCAAGATACGGTGAATGTCTTCTTCCCATGGATGAAAGCCTTGTACTTTCCGCTGTGGATCTGTGTGGCAGACCTTATCTGGTCTTTGACGAGAAGCTTCCCGTGGAAAGAGTCGGATATATGGATACCGAGATGGTAAAAGAGTTTTTCTATGCTGTTTCATACAGTGCAATGATGAATATACATATTAAGCTTATGCATGGTGAAAATGCCCACCACATAATCGAAGCGACATTCAAATCTTTTGCAAGAAGTCTTAATATGGCAACAAAACTTGATCCCGGTTTAACGGGAGTATTATCAACGAAAGGTAGTTTAGGATAATGGAACATAAAAATATAGTAGCTACAATATATCTTAGCGACGGAATGGCTCTCACTGATCGTAATGACCCTGCATCAATTACCGATCCTGTTGAACTGGCCAAAATGTATAATGACAGCGGTATTGATAAAATTATCTGCTTCGACCTTTCAAGCGGTGATGATGAACATGAAAAAAACATCTTAAAAATAAGAGAGATCAACCGTACAATTGACATTAAAACCGCCGCCGGCGGAAACATAAAGCGTCTTGAAGACGTCAAAAAGTTTCTTTATGCAGGTTGTATAGAAGTTGTTCTAAACGGAAAAAAGCCTGAAACCATTGACCTTATGAGAGAAGCAGCTCTTCGTTTCGGTGCAGAAAAGATCCTTGTATCTCTTGACACCGTAGATTTCATTTTTAAGACCAAAGATATCATCTCTGATTGTGTTCATGAATTTATCATAATGGATAAAACTATCTTTAACGGTCTTGAAGAGATTACCGGTGTACCCTATATCATGATCCAGGATGATTACGATCTTGATGCTATAACCGAAATGCTCTATAAGAAGAACATTCGCGGTATATACGGGAGATTTATCAATCAGGAAGAGACTGATATAATGCAGCTTAAAGGAACGCTTGCGAACAAAGGAATTGTAATGGACAATTTCAATCCCAAGTTATCCTGGACCGATCTCAAAAAGGATTCCAACGGTCTTGTTCCCGTTATTGCTCAGGATTATCAGACAAATGAAGTCCTGATGCTCGCCTACATGGATGAAGAAGCTTTTAACACAACCATACGTATAGGTAAAATGACCTATTACAGCAGAAGCCGTAACGAACAATGGACAAAAGGACTTACAAGCGGACATATTCAATATGTCAAATCCCTTACGGCAGATTGCGACTACGATACCATACTTGCCAAGGTCTCACAGGTCGGCGGAATAGCCTGCCATACCGGAGCACCTTCATGCTTCTTTAATGAGATCATCAAGAAAGAATATGTAGAAAGAAGTCCTCTTAAAGTCTTTGAAAATGTTTATGATGTTATCTCAGACAGAAAGGTACATCCCAAAGAGGGCTCATACACCAATTATCTGTTTGACAAGGGAATCGATAAGATACTGAAAAAAGTGGGAGAGGAAGCAACCGAGATCGTTATTGCAGCCAAGAATCCCGATTCTCAGGAACTCGTTTACGAAACCTCGGATTTCCTTTATCATTTAATGGTACTTATGGCCGAAAAAAATATTGATTGGGAAGATGTTACAAGGGAGCTTTCACAACGATGAATAAATTAGCGCTTAGCGACGATATACTTATGCGGGTAGAGAAATCTGCCCGCTATATTGGTAATGAGATAAATATGGCAAAAAAAGATCCTGCTTCTGTTGATCTTCGTTATGCTTTCTGTTTTCCGGATGTTTATGAGATAGGCATGTCACATCTTGGAATTCAGATCCTCTACGAAATGTTCAACCGAAGAAATGATGTTTACTGTGAAAGGGTTTACAGCCCCTGGCCCGATCTTCATGCCATTATGAAAGAGCAACACATCCCCCTTTTTTCCCTGGAGACCCAGTCGCCTGTCAGGGATTTTGATTTTCTTGGGATGACTCTTCAATACGAAATGTGCTATACCAATATTTTACAGATACTCGATCTGTCGGATATCCCTTTCTATTCCAAAGACAGGGATGAAACTCATCCCATATTTATAGGAGGTGGCCCCTGTACATACAATCCCGAACCGATAGCGGATTTCTTTGACATAATATATATAGGGGAAGGTGAAACACGCTTTGATGAGCTTTTCGATCTCTATATCGGAATGAAAAAATCCGGTTCCTATGACCGCATTACCTTCCTTCATGAAGCAGCCCAAATAGAGGGACTGTATGTTCCCATGTTTTATGAGGTAAGCTACAATCCTGACCACACAATAGCCGATTTTCATCCGATCTATGATGATATTCCAAAAACCATAGTTCGTCAGATAAAAATGGATCTTGATGATTCTCCCTATCCCGAAAATCCGATCATCCCTTACCTTCAGGTTACCCAGGACAGGGTAGTGCTTGAAATAATGAGAGGCTGTATCCGAGGATGTCGTTTCTGTCAGGCGGGAATGATCTATCGCCCCACCAGAGGACGATCGCTTGAAACCCTGAAAAAATACGCTATTGAAATGCTAAAGTCAACAGGCCAGGATGAAATTTCCCTTTCATCCCTGTCTTCAAGTGATTACCTTTACTTAAATGACCTCCTCTTATTTTTAATCGACGAGTGTAATAAAAGAAAGGTAAATATTTCCCTTCCCTCACTCCGGATCGACTCTTTTTCACTGGATGTCATGGATAAGGTGTCGGATGTCAAAAAAAGCTCCCTTACCTTTGCTCCGGAGGGCGGCAGCCAAAGGATGAGAGACATCATAAATAAAGGACTTACCAAAGAAGACATACTTGGAGGTGCAAAAGAAGCATTTTTAGGTGGTTGGAACAAGGTTAAACTATACTTCATGCTCGGTCTTCCCTTCGAAACAGAAGAAGATATGGAGGCAATCCCTGATCTTGCGGAAGATATCGCTATGCTTTACTATGATACGGTTCCAAAAGAAAGCCGAAACGGAAGATGCCGTATAACCATATCCACTTCCTTCTTTGTACCAAAGCCTTTTACGCCCTTTCAATGGGCCACAATGCAGCCTGCAGCAGAGTATAAGAGAAGGGCCCATATAGTAAAAGACCGCATGAGAAGCGAACTTAACCAAAAGAGCATTTCCTATCAATATCATGAGCCGGATGTAACCCTTCTTGAAGGAATATTTGCAAGAGGAGACAGACGGATATCCCGTGTAATAGAAAGAGCATATAATAAAGGATGTTTTTTTGATGCCTGGACTGAATTTTTCCACAAAGATCTTTGGGATGAAGCTTTCCGCGAAGAAGGTATCGATCCTGATTTTTATACAATGAGAGAACGGGATATCAAAGAAATCCTTCCGTGGGACTTCATTGATGTCGGTATAAAACGCTCTTTCCTCGAAAAAGAATGGGAAAACGCCGCAAAGGGAATCGTTACTCCCAACTGTCGCGAGAAATGCTCCGGCTGCGGAATAGCCAAAAAAGGAGGAGGTGTCTGCTTTGAAAACAAGAATTAAATTTTCAAAAGGGGGCGTCCTTCGTTACATAGGCCATCTCGATCTAATGAGATACTTTCAAAAAGCCATGAGAAGAGCAGATATCCCCATAGCCTATTCAGAGGGGTTTCATCCACATCAAAGGATGGCTTTTGCCCTTCCTCTGGGAGTCGGAATGACAAGTGAGGGGGAATATATGGATGTTCTTTTGGATGATGATATCCTTAAAGACTCAATTTACAAAACAAAAGGCTCCGATGCATCTGACACCTCAAACGGATTTGACTTTAAAAAAGCCTGCGAGGCTCTTAATCAAACCATGGCAGATGGCATAAGGATACTTGAATTTGCACCTCTTCCCGAAAAATCCTCAAAAGCCATGGCTTCGGTAGTAAGAGCTTCCTACTATGTATATTTTAAAAAAGCAGATTTTACGAACTATGATAAACTCTGTGAAGCCCAAAAATCACGTTTTAGCAATGTGCCCTCCATGATAATTGAAAAAAAGACAAAAAAGAGCGTAAGAGAAGTTGATCTTGCTCCGCATATCTACGAATTTGAAACCATTATCATTGATGATGCATTAAGGCAGCATATGGAAAAGTTCCTGCCTGATCATGAGAACAACGGTTTTCTCCTTAATAACGGCGATCCTTTGATAAAACTTTCCTTATCTCACGGAAGCGAAGAGAATATCAAACCCGATCTTTTCCTTTCATACCTTCTTCAAAAGGATATAGATGAGGTTTCGACATCCATAGGTTGTCATAGGATAGAGCTTTTTATGTATGATGAAGAAGGAGCTCTGTCTCCACTCATCAAAAATGTCAAAAAACAGTAGTATATCCCTAATATTTTTGTTATAATTAACATATATTTTGCAAACAAGTTACCTTTTTTAGTAATATTTGTGGGGATATTATACAATGAACATGGAAACCAAGAGAACAAATAAAGCTTTACTTATAGGCTGGGGAATATTCGTTATCATACTCGATACTATGTATTTCCTTGAATATGTAAGAGGAGTTATGTCGCTTAAATATTTGTTCTCTTTTTTGTGCATAACTATATTGCCGTATTTAGTTTCTTTGATAGAATACATAAGAAGACCCGAAAGCAAATACCACAAATACGTGATCTATATCGGGTTTTCTCTTATGTATGCTTACGTTCTTTTCACCTCGGAGACTACCATGGGCTGGACTTATGTTCTTCCCATGTTTTCTTTACTTGTTCTTTATCATAATCCAAAACATATTCTGTTTTGCGGAATAACCACCTTGATCCTTAATCTCATCAACATATATATCAGCTTCAATGACGGCAAAGTATACGATCTTTGGGATGCTGATCTGCGTATCCGATTCTTTGTTATAATACTTTGCCTTGTTGCACTTTTTACTGCCACGATTATTTACGACAGCATTTACAAACTAAACGAAGAATATACAAAAAAGCTACAGCTCAACAAAGAAACTCTTGATAATAAAGCCAAAGAACTTACCACCAAAAACGACCAGCTTCGTGAGATGACGATGCAGACCATAATGACAATTGCCAATACCATCGATGCAAAAGACGAGTATACAAGAGGTCACAGCCGAAGAGTTTCCGAATATGCAGTAGCCATAGCGGCTGAAATGGGATTTACCGGTGATGAACTCCAAAACATCAGATTTATCGGACTTCTGCACGATATAGGTAAGATCGGAGTTCCCGATAACGTTCTTAACAAGCCCGGAAGGCTTACCGACGAAGAATACCAGCTTATGAAGGACCACACCATTATAGGCGGCGAAATCCTAAAAGACATTACCATGATAGATAAACTCGATGTCGGAGCCAAATATCATCACGAAAGATATGACGGAACCGGATATCCGGAAGGCTTAAAGGGAGAGGAGATACCTCTTATCGCAAGGATAATCGGTGTTGCTGATGCTTATGATGCCATGACTTCCAATCGTGTATACAGAAAACATCTTCCCATAGGTCGCGTTATAAGCGAATTTGCCAAAGGAAACGGAAAACAGTTTGATCCTGATGCATGCACGGCACTTCTTCGACTTATAAAAGAAAACCGCCTTCCCGATCTTGACAGTGAAAGCGAATCTTTCGAAGTTAAACAGACCACCAAGATCCTTACCAGGGTCATTGATAAGGCCGAAGAGACAGTTTACGATGAAATACATTATGATGAACTTACAAATACTTTGGGTCGTGAAAACGGTAATCGTCTTATCCAAAACGAGATAAGGGATAACGGAACCGGTGTTATATTTGTATTTGACATTGACGGTCTTAAAAAGATCAATGAAAAAGAAGGCTTCGGTGTCGGTGACAAATATCTTATCGCAGTTTCCGAAAAAATCAAAAATATCCGAAAAGATCTGCTTGTAAGCCGTTTCGGTGCAGATGAATTTTTGGCATACTTCCCTGAAATAGATACAGAAGACGAAGCCAAAGTTATCGCACAAAACTTTTTAAATTCAATATCCGAATTGGCCGGATCACAACCGTACTTTGACAAATTATCCGTTTCGATCGGTATGACACCCGTATATACTGAAAAAGACAGGGTTTCAGTTTTATATGAGAGCGCCTGCAATGCACTGTTTGTTTCCAGACAGTACGGAAAAGGCCGGTTTTTCTTTAACCGGATAGAAACAGATGACGATTATGATATTTCTGTAGCAAACTCGGCTGATCTCCAGCATCTTATGGATATACTAAACGGAAGAATTGAGTCGGATTCTGATTCTGCCAATATAAGCGAATTTAAAACGCATATTTGGGAAAACAAAAAAGAAGATACTCCGATGCACATTGTCATGTTTACCCTGAGCCTGTTAAATGAAGATGATTGTTCACCTGAAATCCGAGAAGAACTTACCCACTTGCTGAAGAATTCAATCTATCTTGCTCTGCGGGAAGATGATGTGGTATTTAAATACAGTAATCTTCAATTTACAGTTGCATTTATCGGTCTTGAGGACGATTCGATACGCCAGTGTATAAATCAGATCATGTCTAATTTTTACAAATCAAATACAACAGCCGGTGTTGAGGTACATTATGATTCCGCAACTCTTAACTAAACAATACTAATTGGAATGGTAAATCATATGAAAAAGATAATCACAATTTTTCTCATTATTTTAACCATCTGTCTTTTCCCTTCATCGGGACTTGAGGCTTCGGCCAATGAACCGGCTAAAATAATGCATATACTTTTCTTATCCTCATACAATTATTCATATCCGATAGTACCGGACCAGCTCGAGGGATTTAATGAAGGTCTCGGCACCTTAACCTGTGATATCGAATATGAATTCATGGATGCCAAAAAATTTAACAACAGTAATGATCTGAATAATTTTTATTCCTACCTGAAATACAAGATGTCTCACACAGGCAGCTATGACCTCATCGTTGTCAGTGATGATAATGCATTTCAGTTTTGGAAAAAACACAGAACAAACCTTTTTAGAAATGTCCCTTTGGTATTTTTGGGAATCAACAATATATCAGAAGGAAGATCGGCGGCAAATGACAAAAATATCACAGGAATACTTGAGATAGAGGATTTTAAAAGAACTTTTGAGGTCATAGAACAGTTATTTCCTTCTCGCAAACACATAGTAGCGGTAGTAGACGGATCCGTTACAGGCAACGGACAATATGCCCTCTTTATGGAAAACGCGGATAATTACGAAGGTTTGGAATTTTCTGTAATAAATACAGGTGATTATTCCAAAGAAGGTCTGAAAAAGACTCTTTCGGACCTTGACAACAACTGTGTTATCATCAACCTGGATTTTTATGAAGATGCAGACGGAAACTATTATAATGAGCGGACATCATCTTCGCTGATTTACGAAAATGCCCCAAACGTTCCCGTATTTAAAGTTTCTTCAGCACGATTTGGAAGCGGCCTTTTAGGCGGAGCCATATATTCACATTATGAATCCGGAAAAAAAGCAGGAGAGATGGTAGCCGAGATAGCTGAAGGTAAACCAATTTCAGAAATAGAAGTAATAGACGATATTTTCTCGGTTTATATTTTCGATCAAAATGTTATGGATAAATTCCATATAAATAAATCCCGGCTTCCGGCCGATTCCACAATTTTAAACGAACACTGGTCATTAAAAAAGTTTTATACCGAAAACGTGATCCTTGCTAACCTCATAATAGTGATAATCATTGTTCTGATCATATTTATAGCTTTCCTGTTATTATCAAATTACAGACGTGAAAAGATCACAAAAGAAGATTTTCTTACCAAGATGCCAAACAGACTTTTTATTAACGAGAAACTCAAATCTTTGGTCGAGAAAAAAGAACCTTTCGGTCTTGTGATGATGGATGTAGATCATTTCAAATCCATAAACGATACTATGGGACATCCAATAGGAGATGAACTACTTATATCTGTTGCAAAACGTCTTAAAGAGATGAGTACCTCCGAATTTCTTATAGCCAGGATCGGAGGCGATGAGTTCATGGCCATCATACTCGGATCAAAGATAGCATCCGCCAATATGATGTGTCAGACATTGATGACCAACATGAAAATGCCTCATTCCCTTTCAAACGGACCTCTCAGGATCACAGTCAGCATAGGCTGCGCACTTTATCCGGAACATACCGATGACCCGTCTAAAGTGATGAAACTTGCTGATATCGCCTTATACAATATAAAAGAAAGGGGCAGAGACGGGTATGAGATTTACACACCGGACGACAAAAATGAGTAGGTAAAAACCTACTCATTTTTTAATATCATTTTAAATGTTCCATCGGACTTTTGCCTGTAATATCCCTTATCCACAAGCTCACTGATCAGATTATCTCTGGTGATACTCAGTGGTGTAAGTAAGAATGATTTCATATAATCCGTTCCGTTTGAATATCTGTCATCAGCATATACAACCTCAAAATCCCAATCATATTTTTCAATAAGCTTTTCATCTATGGGATCTTTATTCATAAAAGCAGTAGTTACATCTACCATGACCTTGGTCTCATTCGGAAGACATTTGTAGGAGGTCTGCGACTGTAATCCATCCATTATATTTTTAAGATTTTCAACATCTCCGTCCTGTCCGGTCAACAGCACCTTGTTATTTCCCGCATAATTCTTTTTGATCGCTCTTGCAACACCGAGTGCTGCTGTATCATTGGCACATAAAACCGCATCCAGTTTAACACCTCTTGGATAGTATGATGTAATAATACCTGTCATCCTTTCCTCGGCTCTGTCGGTAGACCATTGGAAAGTCTCGGTCTCATGATAGCCGACTTCTCCGGATAAAACCTTTAAAACACCGCTATCCAAATAAGGTTTAAGAATCTTCATGGCTCCGTTATAATATCCGTCAGCGTTCTTATCATTGGAATCACCGGAGACTATTTCTATATTGAATGTTCTATGGCTCGCATGATCAAGATCCAGCTTATCTCTTATGTATTCACCCTGGAGAGCTCCAACCATATCATTATCAAAAGAAACATAGTACTTAACCGAATCACTTTCGATTATCCTGTCATAAGCAATAACAGGTATATCAGCTGCTTTAGCTTCCTCCAGCACACCGGCTAACGCGTCTCCTTTAACGGCTGCTATGAGTAAAATATCCACACCTTCATTTATCAGTTCATGGATATCCGTCTGTTGTTTATCGATAGTATTATCAGCAAATTTAAGGTTAACGGTATAGCCTCTTTCTTCAAATTTAGTTTTCAGTAATGCACCGTCCCAATTCCATCTGGGAAGATGTATAGCCGGCATTGATATACCTATAATATCTTTGCCGTCATCTGCATGATTCTTTGCT
Source organism: Lachnospiraceae bacterium (assembly GCA_024693455.1). Classification (GTDB taxonomy): domain Bacteria; phylum Bacillota; class Clostridia; order Lachnospirales; family Lachnospiraceae; genus Weimeria. The sequence continues at coordinate 8,739 of JAILKW010000022.1, read as the reverse complement.
GCGTCAGAAAGTGAACCTGCAGGATCCGATTCATTGTATTCCGTTGTTTCCTGCTCCGAAGACTCATCTGATGTCAAAAAAGAGCCTGCACATCCCACCATTGAAAGTGAGAGAGCAGCAGTCATAATAAAAGCTAAATATTTTTTAATCATTTCCCCTCCGAATTTATAATAGTACTAAAATTCTAATAAGACTCATTCAGCTTTTTTATTCTATCATAATATAACAAAAAAATACATATACCAATATGCTTTTTTGTGTATTTCTGTTATACTATTTACAATAAAAACAGTAACACTAAGGCCCTCGGCCTTTCACGTTATTTTAAAGCCTTTGAGGAGGTAAATTATGATACTGGGTACAGATGGAAGCCGATATGACAGAATTGGAAAGCATCTCCACTATCAAACAAAAGGAAAAGGTGGAATGATCCGTTTTTTTAACGGTGCTTTATACGATAATAACAAACCCATAGGTCATGTAGTGGGTGAAACTATTTGTTTGCCCGACTGCAGTGTCATAAAAAAAGTAGATGATACTATCTTTTACGGACAAATATCGTATAAATTAGAAGACGAAAAAATGATAGGACCCGGGAAAGTCTGGTTTGGCGTAACCAATGACTGGGATGCGCTTAGAATCGTTTTGAAGGAGACAGTCTGATGAAATACGACGTTATAATAATAGGGGCAGGTCCCGGAGGAATATTTACGGCATACGAGCTTTCAAAGCTTAATCCTGATCTTAAAATAGGAGTATTTGAAGCCGGACATAAACTGGATGACAGACATTGCCCCATAGACGGAGATAAGATTAAAAACTGCATAGGATGTAAGAGTTGCTCCATAATGAGCGGTTTCGGTGGTGCAGGCGCCTTTTCGGACGGTAAATATAATATTACAAACGACTTCGGAGGCACTTTGTATGAATACATCGGTAAGAAGAGGGCGCTGGAGTTAATGCATTATGTAGATGAAATTAATCTCAACTACGGTGGTGAAGGCACCAGACTCTATACCACAGCCGGATCAAGATTTAAGACGCTTTGTATGCAAAACGGACTTCATCTTTTAGATGCCTCGGTAAGACATCTCGGAACCGATATCAATTACGTAGTCCTTCAGAATCTCTACAACGATCTAAAGACAAAGGTTGATTTTTACTTTGATACTCCCGTAGAATCCATAGAAGTTAAAAATGAAGAAAGCGAAAGTGCCACCTATGTCATTCAAACTTCAGATAAAAGCTTTGAATGCAATAAGTGTGTGATATCCGTGGGCAGAAGCGGAAGTAAATGGATGGAAAAGATTTGCAGGGATATTGAAGTTGAAACTAAATCTAACCGCGTTGATATCGGCGTCAGAGTAGAACTTCCCCAGGAAGTCTTTTCACATCTTACGGATGAGCTGTATGAAAGCAAGATCATATACCGCACACATAAGTATGAGGATCTGGTCAGAACCTTTTGTATGAATCCCAAGGGTGCGGTTGTAGCCGAAAACACGAACGGTATAGTTACTGTTAACGGTCACAGCTATGAAGATCCTTCCAAACAGACAGGTAATACCAATTTTGCATTACTTGTGGCAAAACATTTTTCCGAACCTTTTAAAGACTCCAACGGTTACGGAGAAAGCATAGCTCACCTTTCCAATATGCTTGGCGGAGGAGTCATTTTACAGAGGTTTGGAGACCTCGTAAGAGGACAACGGAGTAACGAAAAACGTATCCGTGAATCCTTTACAACACCGACTCTCCATGCAACACCGGGTGATCTAAGCCTTGTTCTTCCAAAGAGGATCCTGGATGGTATCATCGAAATGATATATGCCCTCGATAAGATTGCACCGGGAACAGCAACAGATGACACTTTGCTCTACGGCGTAGAGGTTAAATTCTACAATATGGAAGTCGCTGTTGATAACCGCCTTATGTCAAATCATCCGGGGCTTTATATAATAGGCGATGGAAGCGGAATAACACACTCGCTTTCACATGCATCTGCCAGTGGCGTACATGTTGCTCGAATGATCTGCAAATAGCAATTTGTTTTAAATAAAAATATTACAAATAGATCTATTGGGACGGTTTTTGTCTATGATTGAAGCAATAAAAGAATTCAGTAAAACACTTTTTTATTTACTGGGTTATTCTATCACACCAAATGATGAAATTAACAATTTTTTATATAACAGTTCAACGGTACTTTTGTATGTATCTGCGATAGGTATTTTGCTTTTTATTTTTTTGCATCCCAAAATCAGACAACATAAAAGATCTGAAGATAAATTTATATTTTGGGAATGTATTTTAGTTCTTTTTCTTATCGCAGTTAAGATATATCAGACCTTAGGTAATTTTCTGGGTGAGTATGAATGGTTTTATTATGCATGGTCAGTAGTATATTCGCTTACTGACATTCTTTATATGATTGCAATTTTGCAATGGATGATGTTTGTGGATTACTGTCTATATCACAGCAGAGAACATATCATACAAAGATACAAAAATGCGATCATCCCGATCATTATATATCTGGGATTGGAGGTCATCCAATGGCTCTCTTTTAACGGAACCTTTGATAATGCTGAAAAAATAATACTATTTTTGGATATATCCCAGCTTATTAAGCTCTTTACGGAACTTTTTTACATAGGTATAGCTTTAAAGCTCGTTATCAAACACGGCAAAGAATCAAGGCAGCCTCGTTTTTTAAGACTGGACGCCTTCATTATTCCGTTCATTCTCGGCACTCTTGTCAGATCCTATGACGCATCTTTTATGGCTCTTGGTATTATTCTGACTTATGTTTCAGTAGCAAAACGCGACCGATATATCGATAATGATACGGGATTTTATAACCGCTATTATTTGGAATATATCGGCAAATACAGAGATAAGAAAAATTATAAGGGAGGTAACGGGATCCTGATCTATGCGCCGGGACATAAAAAGGATATGGCAGAACTTCTAACAGGACTTAAGCCTTCTGAAAGTACGGTATTTCTTTTGGACGAAGATCGATTTTTACTTCTTTCCGAATCTCTCAGGGGATCTGCAGTCAATATGGCAGTTATGATGATCACCGAATCCTCTGAAAATATGGATGATCCCTTCACTCCGAAGATCATCACTGTATCACGCGGAATAGAAGAGTCCGCAGAAGCATTTACAACAAGATTACTTAATACTTCATGGGAGACAAATGTTGCCCGAAAGGGGGTAACATCATGACAATCGTAGAAATTACAGGTAATAATATAAATGACTACAGTAAGACTCTGCCTCAGGTATTTCAAAGCGAAATAAACAGGATATATATCAAAGCTGTTGCCGCAACAGATGATAATAATGAAATACAAGCTGCCGTAATTTGGGAGATTAAAAATGCTGAAGTAGAAAACAAACCTACCGAGGTACAGATATTGTGGTTTCATGCCATAGGCTCTGCCGGCGGAGAAGCAGTATTAAATGAAATAATAAATATTTCCGATAATAATGATATTAAAAGAATTTACTTTGAACTTCCGGAACCCGGCAGTGAAGAAAAGAGTGCACTTAATAAAGCGGGCTTTACACTTAGTACCGCAAAAAGCAGTGTCGTTTCCGTAACGACAAATGACATTTCAAAAGTAAAGCTTTTAAAACGCAGCCCGGAAAAGTACATAAAACCCTTATCGGAAATTTCTACACGTCAGTTTAAATCAGGAATCATGACCCATATCTTTCACGGAAGATACGGTCTGCTGGATGACCTTCCATTTTTACCCATAACAAGATTTGATCCCGAAATTTCATGCTGTTGTATGATGGATGAAAAAATAAACGGATTTTTACTGGTTCACGAGATAAAACCCGAACATTTCAGGGTGGAACTTTTTGCGGCAATTCAACCGGATGCAGAAACTCATTTACTTAATCTGATGCGTTTTTCCGCTAATGCATTAATCAGTCAAAAATCATCGGATGTAAAGGTGCTTTTAACCGAACATAATAAGGCAACTGTTGATCTTATAAGAAAAATATTCCCCGACATTGCAAGATATGATGTGGTTAAGGGTGAAATCCTAATATGAAAATACGCAGATAAATTATTTTTCCGTGTGTCAGTCTGATTTAAATAATTATACAATCATTGATTTAGTTATAATACATTCTTGCCCCCGCCTACGCTTTGCCAATAGGCGGGGCATTTCGTTTGAGATATAAATCGGGACAGGAAATTATGCCTAAGAAATAAGAATTAATCATAATAGGCATGCAATCCACGCATGCTTTCTGAAAAAAAACAAAAATCTTGCCTAAAAGATGAATAATAATCGTGTTTAGGCATTATATGTTATGCTTTGGTTCAGGCAATCCACAAACCCCATGCCTAAGAAACGTGTAATAATCATGTTAGGCATTATATGTTATGCTTTGGTTCAAGAAGCCCACGAAACTCATGCCTAAATGATGAATAATATTTGTGTTAGGCATAATGTGTTCTGCATTGGTTAAGGTAGCCCACGAAACTCATGCCTAAATGATGAATAATATTTGTGTTAGGCATAATGTGTTTTGCATTGGTTTAGGCAGCCCGCGAAATCATGCCTAAAAAACGTAAAGAAATCAGTTTAGGCATAAAGCTATGCATAGGCATTGACCCGCGAAGAGAAGTGGTATGTGCGAAATATATTTAGCGGTTAAATATCTGTTTATCCGAAAGATATTGACAAAAAAGGCCGAAAGTAGTACAATTTTAGTATATCTATGTTATTTGTTTCTATTACAGATTTCGATTATAGGTTCCTTTTGTAACTATCTTTTATAGGTTTCAATTACAGATTTCTTTTCAGAAAGGTTTTGTTATGGGAAAAGATTCGGACTTTTACAAAGAAAAACATAAAACCCAAACTCTTAAGCTTCGTTCACTTCTTAAGCAGCTTCCGGGATTTGCAGTTGATTATATTCATTCCAAAGAAATGACGACTCAGACAAGCACACTTATTTCTTATACATATGATCTGATAACTTTCTTTAATTATATTAAGGATTCCAATCCTCGTTACAAGGATTTACCGATAGATGAATTCACATTGGATATCCTGTCCAAGCAAGGTGCTTCTGATATCTACGAATACATGCGTTATCTTGAACTTAATATTGACGGCTGCGCCCATGAAATGGGCAAACGCGCCATCGCTCGTAAAATGGCTCCTTTGCGCGGTCTTTATTCATATCATCTTAAGAATAAAAACATCCGCGAGGATCCAACAGCCCTTGTGGACCTTCCAAAGCTAAAAAAGGATAAAAATATCGTTCGAATGAACAATTATGAGGTTGTGTCCATTTTGGAGGCCATTGAGCACGGAAACGAGCAAATGAGCGATCGTCAGAGAAAATTCTGCGAAAAGACCAAAATGCGTGACCTGGCTATCCTTACTTTAATGCTCGGAACCGGGATCCGTGTTTCCGAATGTCAGGGACTTGATCTAAATGATATTGATTTTATTGTTAATTCTTTAACAATAGTTAGAAAAGGCGGAGGCCAGGATGTTCTGTACTTCGGTGATGACATCCACGATGCCATCTACGATTATGTCCATACCGAGCGTGAACTGATAACGCCCCGCGAAGGTCACGAAAAAGCATTATTTTATTCTCTGCAAGGCAAACGTATCAGTGTCGATGCCATAGAAAAGCTTGTGAAAAAATATGCCCGAATGGTCGTTCCAAACAAAAAGATCACTCCTCATAAATTGCGAAGCACCTACGGTACAGCACTTTATCGTGAAACCGGTGATATACGACTGGTTGCCGATGTGCTCGGTCATGAAAATATCAATACAACTATTGACTACTACGCTGCTATTGAGGATGAACATAAACGTCAGGCTGCGGGAGTTGTTAATTTTCACAGGGAAGATCAATAACAAAACTGCAGGCCAATTACGGCCTGCAGTTTTTTAATCCGGTCTGTCAGTCATCCATTGATGCTTCCAGTTTACATTTTTCTGATATGGGAAATCCCTTAACTCATTCATCCAGTTCTCATCCTTTTCATTGATAGAATATTCGCTGGACATTATTTCATTACTTCCTTCACCTATTACTTTCTTTGCGGACTTAACGATAATATTCTCATAAATCTCGCATTCATCATTGATTAGTTTTTTGAGTAGCGGTTTTACCGACTCATTGATACAGATCATTGATATTCTGCTGAACTCATCAGCTCCGCCCTTGGCAAGTAAAGCTTTTCCGAATCCTATAAGTGCCGAAAGCATAAACTGCGGCTTACGTTTGGAAACACCGAACAAAAGCTCTACAACCACCTCGTCTTCACAAGTCGTACAAAGTATCATTGACTTGGGTGAATATTCTTTATTGTATACAACTCCGCTTAATCTGGGGTCAAAACGATCCAGATCTTTTTCTTTTATGTTTATTTTGAAAACTTCAAAAAGTTCCGCAAGTTCTTCCCTCTGGAAAAACAATAACTCTTCAAATGAATTCCATTCTGTATCGGAAAAATGCATATCAAGAGTCTTTTTTACCACTTCTGATTCAAGAACATCTTTGGCACTGGCAGAAACAATAGACTCAACCTCTGTAATATCGTATCCGGAACTAACCAAAAGCTTTTCAAACACTGTATTATCGGAAGTAAAATTACACCAAATCTCTCTTTTACCGTAATCATAAACCTTGCGTTCGGTTTTATCCAACAAAGCCGCCCCAAGACCGGCATTTCTTTTTTCTTCATCAATATAAACAGACAGAAGTCTGGCATAATCTTCACATAATCCAAGTGAACATGCACCCACACCTTCTGCCTCAATTCTAATACCATTATCATTATAAAGCTTAGTTGTAATATCCAAAATAATACCCCTTCTTTAAACAGTATTATAATTCCATTCAGCCACACAAACCGGTATACGATAAGCCTCATCACCGAACACAAATTCTGTGAACCTTTTAACCGAGTCATTGACAGCCGCTATACGAAGCTGACACTCATTGTAAGGAGTATCTTTTACCCTTTGAAGCGCAGCAGAAAACGTCCTGAGTATAGCTGTCAGATCCGGTCTGCTACCATAAGCAAAACTCAGTTCAATACTATTTTCAGGCAGTCTTTTAAAAAATACAGCTGCATTTATACCTGTACCCCCCAGAGTACATATACACATCTCTTTGATGTAATTACTGTCTTTGTCAGCAATATCATCAATAAAATAAAATCCCTTGTTTTTAAGCATTGTTTCAAAACGCTTGCGTGCTGAAGGAGGCACATCCAAATATTCAAAGGTTGAAACCTTTTTCTTTTCAAGGCCGCTCAGCAGTTCCGATTCAGACCTGGTCTTACTGTCTATAATATAGGTAAAACTGTCAAATTTGATATTGAAATTTCCAAAATTCATAAGAAATCTCCTGAATATCAAATTATCTCTGGTATCTTCAAAAGAAAGTCTGATGGGATAGATCAGATTGCTTTTATATACCGAATCCAGTAACTCCCTAAGAAGCCGCGTCGCTATTCCTTGACGTCGAAAAGCAGGATGTACTCCCAAAAACAGTATATCATAACCTGAATCATTAAAGCTATACCATAATATACCGCAAGCATATCCGTTGTCATCCAATGCCCCAAGTAAAAATTCTCCTGTCTTACCGAATTTGAATTCGGCCGGTATAATGTCCGAAAAAACAGGAAGAAAATTTTTATCTATCATAATTGTTTTAGGCATTATTATTGCTCCTTTTCATACATAGGGCATTCTTCCGTGTTCATCACATATTGCATAGGTTTTGACGCAAGGGCTGCACATTCGAGCATGCCCTTGTTATGAACACAATCTACGCATTGAGGTATACTGATTATATCAGAATCCCCATCATTAAGAACAAATCTGCTCTCATAATCACGCCTCATATCATCCATACAAAAGCCAATGTCCTTTCAATTATTCTTTGATTATCTTTGCAACTATTTCTATACCTTTAAATAAACCCGTTTTGTTATTAAAAGCATCACTTTCTGCCAGCCTTTTTTTATTCGTGGGTATATCTCCAAGTTCATTTTCAACTTGAGTTGACTCAACTTCAACATCTGATAATGCACTGTCAACGGAGTAGTTGGTCACAGGTACTCTTTTTCCGTTTTTACCATGTGCATATGCTCCAAGTATAACATATTTTGTACCCTTGTCAAAAATGACTTCTCCTTCGGTAATATTTGCGGTGACAAAACATTTTTGACCCTTGTCCGCCAACAAAGTAAGCATTACAGGCAAATTATGATCCTCACTTGCAAAGAAATTCTCATCTGCTTTAAATCCGGTACTCATGAATCCTTTATCCTGTATTACGGTTCCTGCCATCTTATTTAACTGATTGACCTGATCCGCTGTTTTTTCGGATTTTATACCCAAAGCATTCTTTAGATAATCATTGGATACCATACGATAAAATCTGGTTTCTGCGTTAAGTGTATTTAGGGATGATGCCTCAGAAGTCCTTTCAATTGTTATCTTGATAGAATTCTCCCATTCATTTACACTTTCTTTGACCTGTTCATAGTCTTCATCTGAAAGCTCTCTATCTTTATGCATCCGTTCTAACTCATCAGTAGTGACCGAAGATAACTCCTGCTCAAGATTCAATATTCTGGTAACAACTGATCCTCTGTACGCATCCAAACCTTCTTTTTGATTTCTTATGTACTTGTTGATACGAGAGCCGTTTGGCGTTAGT
>JAILKW010000018.1 GCA_024693455.1 Lachnospiraceae bacterium | reverse complement strand
TAAATCAGCCAGTTAATATCAATCAATTGGAATCAATTGGAATCAATTGGAATCAATCAGTTAAAAATAGTCGATTTAAAACGCATTATTTCGACTTATTTTAATCTGCAATTGTATTATCCATAAATTAATTAAGCTTTCTAGCTTTCAATCAGTTGCGTTTCTCATGATGAGTGCGATTTGATTGATTTAGTTAGAAAGCTTTTATGTTTTAACTCAGTCGGTGAAATCCCACACCTCTAAGCGTTAGCGTAGGTGGGGGTTATGACAAACTATACTCAGTTATGGTACAAGCTCCGACTGAGTTAAACGCTCTGCGAGGATGCGCACGGATTCGGACAGGAATTTGTCTGCTGAAGCAGACCCGAATCCGGCGCGCAAGACTCGCGAGCGAGTCTTGACTTTGCAAAGAAAGTAGAGGATATGGAAAAGAGTAATACTCGTGAAGAAATATTGGAAGCGGCGCTGGATTATTTTTCGGTTAATGGGTATGAAGCGACAAGTATTTCACAACTTGCTGATGCTGTCGGCATCAGAAAAGCATCGCTTTACAGCCATTTTGCCAGCAAGCAGGAAATCCTTGATACAGTGGTTGAGACAACTCTGAAAGGGTATGCAGATCATTCAATATTTGCAAATGCAAATTGGGATGATCCCGATTTTACGCGGGATAAGCTCGGAATGACCGAGGAGGATGTGGTAAAGCACGTACAGGGGCAAATTCGCTATATTCTTCATGACCCACGTGTTTCAAGGGGCAGGAAGATGCTAATGATTGAGCAGTTTCGGAATAAAGAACTGTCGGTTTTACAGACGAAGCAGAATTATACGGATGTCCTTCATTATTTTGAGGGAATGTTGAAATTTCTGATTCGTGAAGGACGTCTTAAGAATATGGATTCTGAGATCATGGCTGCACAGTTTTCGTCACCAATCACTGTGTGGATCAACCTGTGCGACCGGGAACCGGAGCGAGAAGATGAAGTTATGGAACTGGTACGAAAACATATAATTCAGTTTTTTGAGATATATCAAAAATAGATGGTAAATGTATGTTTGATCATAGCCGGTCAGTTTTTACGCTGACCGGTATTTTGTTTACAAAATAGCTAACGAACGATAGGCTGGCTCATGGACATACCAATCCGACCCTTGGAGTGGTGAAAGAGCTTACTTCAAAAGGACATCAGGTCTATTATTTTTCATTTGAGATGTTTAGGGAGAAGATTGAACAGGTTGGGTTATCGAAAAGAGATCGGGACAAACCGGTCTCTTTTTTAACTCAGTCGGAGAAATCCCCCACCTCTAAGCGTTAGCGTAGGTGGGGGTTATGAGCGAGTCTTGACAAAGGTACTATATATTTTCATATCCGGCCATGATAGATTTAGGTAAAGAACAAATAAAATATTCATGAAAGGAGCATATTATGAAAAAAAACATAAGAGTAGTTTTACTGGGAGAGTTGATACTGTTTGTTGCAATATTCATATTTAATATTGTTTTGGGAAGGTGGGGAATATCAGCTGTTGTCTGGTTTATTGATTTACCATCGATTCTGATGATTTTGATGCTTTTGATTCCTGGGCTTCTTATTATGGGAGAGTGGAAGGATTTTACAAAAGCGTTCTCTGTTGGGATTAAAAGATACAGTCTTTTGGAACTTAAAAATATAATCGGTGCTGTGGATGCGGCCCAGAAACTTACTGTATACGGAGCTTTTTTGGCAATCATCATTTCAGCTATTCTTTTGCTTGGAAGAATGGATGATCCATCTACTATAGGACCAAATTTAGCGGTATGTTTTCTTGCCGGGTTTTATGCAGTTATAGTTGAATTTTTTCTTCTGCCGCTAAGGCTGAATGCTGAGCGCAAGATGAATGAAGAAATGGATTTAGACGATGAATGAACTTAATATTACAAAAGATCAGTATGTTAGAATAGCCAAAAAGTTTGGACTTACAAGGCGTGAACTTGAACTGGGCTATCTAAAGGTGTCCGGATTTTCTAATCGAAGAATTGCATATATGCTTGGAATATCGGAGCAGACAGTGAAGAATCATTTTACGCATATTTATGAAAAAGCCTGGGTGCCCGGACGAAAGGAATTTAGAGAACTATTCGTGCCAAAGGGAAATTGACAAACGAACGAACGGTAGGTATAATATGATCAAATTAATTAAAAAAGTACAGGATAGACTATTTTTGGTTAATTGGAATGAAGTGACAAACATTCCACAACTTGCTTTGAATATAACCGGTCAGCCGTAAAATCTGACCGGCTATATTCAAAGCAAGTTGTGGAATGTTTGTCACTTCATCCCAATTAACCAAAAATAGTCTATCCTGTACTTTTTAATTAATTTGATCATATTATACCTACCGTTCGTTAGTTTGTCAATTTCCCTTTGGCACGAATAG
>JAILKW010000345.1 GCA_024693455.1 Lachnospiraceae bacterium | reverse complement strand
TTATTATTTCCTTAACGGAACTTCTATGGCAGCACCAACTGTAACGGCGGCGCTTTCCATAATAGCAAAAGATGAAAAGGCTTCTGCTGATCTTTCCGATACAAAACTTGCGAATGTTGCGATCGAAAGAAAGGCCAAACTGCTTGCATCTGTGGATTACGATGAGGATCTTGCAAAGCTTTGCCAGACGGGAGGAAGGGTCAATCTTAACGGAAAGACGACCTTTACAAAGAAGGCTCCTTTGATCTGCAGAGCGACAGTTAAAGGAAAGAAATTAATATTAAACGGATATTATTTTGAAAAGAGCGGTAAGATCTATGTTGATGACAAGAAGGTAAAAGCCCTTGTTTGGAAAAACAAAAAGATCAAAGCGGATATAAGCGGACTTGACGGAGGATCTCATGTCGTTAAAGTTGTTAATAAGGATAAAGCAGTAGGCAGATTTATATTCGGTACTTCAAATAAAGATACGAATCTATTTGAAAATAATCTTTCACTGCCACTTGATAACAGCAGATTCTCCAAAGATATAACAGATATGTTTGACGGAAAATTTGTTGCTTGTAAGAATAAGCTGTATGCACTTTCTTCGAACCATGTAAGTAATTCGATCGCACTTTGGAGTTACAATACCAAAAAGGATAAGTGGAGCAGATGCGAAGATCTGCCGGATGGTTTGGAAGGCCTTGCAATTGAAAACAGCGGGCTTGCGGTTAAGGGTAAATATGTATATATGTATGTTACAAGAGAGGGTATGAATAATGTTAAGCCTGCACTTTGGCGTTATGATACCCAGACCGATTATTGGAGCAAGGTTTCCGTAAGCGGGTTGAAAGCAAACGGACAGATATTTACTTGCAGCGGTGAATTGTTTGAAGTTTCAAATAATAAGATATTCAAGATCGATCTTAAAAAGAAAAAGCTTATAAAGGCCAAAGGAAAGATTCAAAAATGTGACGATGGCCAGGATGCTGTTTATGAAGGAAGCAAAGATAAGTTATATACGATCGCTTATACATATTCGGATGAAATGGATACGGACACTTCATTTATAAGGTACAGCTACAACAAGAAGAAAAATAAATTTAAGGTAGATAAAGATCTTTCTTCTGAGGCAGCAGCTTTCGGCTCATCATTTAACAGCGCTTCCATGACAGCAACTTCAAACGGAGTGGCAATAGTGGGTGTCTCTAAAACCGATACAAACAGGATGGATACCCATTTTATCACCAATGACAGCACAAAACTTACAGATTACAATAAGTCTTCATGCTATCACAGAGCTCAGCAGACAATGGCAGGATACGTGTCAGGAAAGCTTTATGTTATGGGTATCAATTCCACAGAAAATGATGTGCTTTATTTAAGATCAACAGATTTAACCAAATAAGATCGGCTTGTAAGACAGTCGTCTGAAAAAGATTTATTGATTGGTTAATTTATACAGAAAATCATTGCATAGCCTGACCACTTGTGTTAGAATTTTACTATCCGAGTGGTCGGGCTTATTTTTTTCGAAAACATTTGTTAAAAAATTAACAAGAGCCCTCCGCTAATAAAAAAACTTTCACAGAAAAGGAGAGGAAAGATGGCAAAAAAAGTAGTTTTAGCAGGTGCATGTCGTACAGCTATCGGTACTATGGGAGGAGGACTTTCCACAGTTCCGGTGGTAGAACTTGGATCTATCGTGATCAAAGAAGCACTTAATCGTGCAGGAGTTAAGCCTGACCAGGTTGATCAGGTATACATGGGCTGTGTTATCCAGGCAGGACAGGGACAGAACGTAGCCCGTCAGGCTTCCATTAAGGCAGGACTTCCCGTTGAAGTGCCTGCGGTTACTACTAACGTAGTTTGCGGATCAGGTCTTAACTGCGTTAACCAGGCTGCACAGATGATCATGGCAGGAGATGCCGATGTTGTTGTTGCAGGTGGTATGGAGAACATGTCAATGGCTCCTTATGCTATACCTCAGGGCCGCTACGGATATCGTATGACATGGCCCAGCGCAAGCAAGGGTGCTCTTGTTGATACCATGGTTAAGGATGCTCTTTGGGATGCATTTAATGATTATCATATGATCCAGACAGCAGACAATATCTGCAACGAGTGGAAGCTTACAAGAGAAGAGCTTGATGAGTTCGCATTTAACAGTCAGCAGAAGTGCAAGGCTGCTATGGAAAACGGCGCATTCAAGGATGAGATCGTTCCCGTAGAGATCACTACAAGAAAGGGAACAGTTGTATTTGATACAGACGAAGGCCCCAGACCTGAAGTTACACTTGAGAAGCTTGCAGGCATGAGACCTATCAACAAGGACGGATTCGTTACAGCAGGTAACGCATCAGGTATCAATGACGGAGCAGCAGCTATCGTTGTTATGAGTGAAGAAAAGGCTAAAGAGCTTGGAGTTACTCCTATGGCTACTTTCGTTGCCGGAGCTCTTGCAGGAGTTCGTCCTGAGGTTATGGGTATCGGACCTGTTGCTGCTACAAAGAAGGTTATGGATAAAGCAGGCCTTAAGATAGAAGACTTCGATATCATCGAGGCTAACGAGGCATTTGCTGCTCAGTCGGTTGCAGTTGGTAAGGACCTCGGAATCAACGTAGAAAAACAGCTCAATCCTAACGGTGGAGCTATCGCTCTCGGACATCCCGTTGGAGCATCAGGCTGCCGTATCCTTGTAACACTTCTTCATGAGATGAAGAAAGCCGGAGCTAAGAAGGGTCTTGCTACTCTTTGCATCGGTGGTGGTATGGGATGCGCTACTGTAGTTGAGATGGATTAATATTAAAGGAGGATAAATACACATGAAAGTAGGAGTTATCGGTGCAGGTACCATGGGACAGGGTATCGCTAAAGCTTTTGCTCAGACAGACGGTTATGAAGTTGCTCTTTGCGACATCAAACAGGAATGGGCAGACGGCGGCAAGGACAAGATCGCTAAGGGTTATGCCCGTCTTGTAGAAAAAGGAAAGATGGAGCAGGGCAAGGTTGATGCCATCCTCGCTAAGATCACACCCGGTCTTAAAGAAGACCTTTGCAAGGATTGCGACCTCATCGTTGAGGCAGCTTTCGAGAACATGGAAGTAAAGAAGACAACATTTAAGGAGCTTGATGAGATCTGTAAAGAGTCATGCATCTTCGCTTCAAACACATCTTCACTTTCAATCACAGAGATCGGAAACGGACTTTCACGTCCCATGATCGGAATGCATTTCTTCAATCCTGCAGACCGTATGAAGCTCATCGAGGTTATCGCAGGTGTTAACACACCCGCTGAGACCGTTGACGCTATAAAGAAGATTTCCGAGGAGATCGGCAAGACTCCCGTTCAGGTTAATGAGGCAGCAGGTTTCGTTGTTAACCGTATCCTTATTCCTCTTATCAATGAGGCAGCTTTCATCAAGATGGAAGGTGTTTCAGATGTAGAAGGTATCGATACAGCTATGAAGCTTGGAGCTAATCATCCTATGGGACCCCTTGAGCTCGGAGATTTCATCGGACTTGATATCTGCCTTGCGATCATGGATGTTCTTTATAATGAGACAGGTGATTCCAAGTATCGTGCATGCCCTCTTCTTCGTAAGATGGTTCGCGGCGGCAATCTTGGTGTTAAGTCAGGTAAGGGATTCTACATCTACAATGCAGATCGTACAAAGACACCCATGGATAAGTAATAAGCATTAGTGTTTGCGGCCGGGAAAACGGCTGCAAGCACATGTTAATCAATTTTTTATAGGAGGAATAATACTCATGGATTTTACTTTAGATAAAAAACATGAAATGGCGCGTTCTCTCTTTGCTGATTTTGCAGAGAAAGAAGTTAAGCCTCTCGCTCAGGAAACTGACGAGACAGAGGTATTCCCTCGTGAGACAGTTTCTAAGATGCAGAAGCTCGGTTTCATGGGAATCCCCATTCCAAAGGAGTATGGCGGACAGGGCTGCGACGTACTTACATACGTTATGTGCGTAGAAGAGCTTTCAAAAGTTTGCGGTACTACAGGAGTTATCGTTTCAGCACATACATCACTTTGCTGCGATCCCATCCTTACCTATGGTACGGAAGAGCAGAAGCAGAAGTTCCTTGTACCTCTTGCAAAGGGTGAAAAGCTCGGTGCTTTCGCTCTTACAGAGCCCGGTGCAGGTACTGATGCTCAGGGAGCACAGACCAAGGCAGTTGAAGACGGAGATGAGTGGGTTCTTAACGGATCCAAGTGCTTCATCACCAACGGTAAAGAAGCTGACATCTATATTATCTTCGCTGTTACAGATGTTATTACAGATGCCAAGGGACGTAAGAATAAGCGTTTCTCAGCTTTCATAGTAGAAAAGGGAACACCCGGCTTCTCATTCGGAACAAAGGAGAAGAAGATGGGTATCCGTGGTTCATCTACTTATGAGCTTATTTTCGAAGACTGCCGTATCCCTAAGGATAATCTCCTCGGAGTACGTGGAAAGGGATTCGGAATGGCTATGCATACCCTTGACGGTGGTCGTATCGGTATCGCTTCTCAGGCACTTGGTATCGGTGAAGGTGCACTTCAGTGTGCTATCGATTTCGTTAAAGAGCGTAAGCAGTTTGGACGTCCTATTGCAGCATTCCAGAATACACAGTTCCAGCTTGCAGATATGGCTACACGTATGCAGGCAGCTCAGTTCATGGTTTACAATGCAGCTATGGCTAAGCAGACAAAGCCTGTTTACTCCGTAGAGGCTGCTCAGGCTAAGCTTTTTGCAGCAGAGGCAGCTATGGCTGTAACTACCAAGGCTGTACAGCTTCATGGTGGTTATGGATATACAAGAGAATATGATGTTGAGCGCATGATGCGCGATGCTAAGATCACGGAGATCTACGAAGGAACTTCAGAGGTTCAGCGTATGGTCATTTCCGGAGCACTGCTTAAGTAATATAGGAGGTTTACAAAATGAAAATCGTCGTATGTATTAAACAGGTTCCGGATACTAAGGGTGGAGTTAAGTTCAATCCCGACGGAACACTGAATCGAGCAGCAATGCTCGCTATTATGAATCCTGATGACAAGGCTGGTCTTGAGGCTGCACTTCGCATCAAGGAGAAGAACGGAGCAGAAGTTACCGTTGTTACCATGGGTCTTCCCAAGGCTGACGATATACTTCGCGAGGCACTTGCAATGGGAGCTGACAAGGCTGTACTTATTACAGACCGTGTACTCGGTGGAGCCGATACATGGGCTACATCTTCTACCATCGCAGCCGGCCTTCGCAACTTAGAATATGATCTCGTTATCACAGGCCGTCAGGCTATCGACGGAGATACAGCACAGGTTGGACCTCAGATCGCTGAGCATCTGGGACTTCCGGTTATCTCTTATGCCGAGGAGATCGAGATCGACGGAGAATACGTTAAGGTTAAGAGACAGTATGAGGATCGTTATCATATGCTTAAGGCTAAGATGCCTTGCCTTATTACAGCTCTTGCAGAGCTTAATGAGCCCCGTTACATGTCACCCGGCGGAATCTTCGATGCCTTTGATAAAGAAGTTACCGTTTGGGGCAGAGCAGATCTTAAGGATCTTGATGATGCCAATATCGGTCTTAAGGGATCACCCACAAAGATCGCTAAGGCTTCCGATAAGGTACGTAAGGGAGCAGGAGAGCAGGTTAACCTGGATCCTAAGGAATCAGTAAATTACATTATGGACAAGCTTTGCGAAAAGCATGTTATATAATTGTTGGGAAAGGAGTATTTTAAAATGTCATTAGATGAATATAAAGGCGTATATATCTTTGCCCAGCAGGTAGACGGTAAACTCGGCAGCATTGCTTTTGAGCTTATCGGAAAAGCAAAGGAGCTGGCAAAGCAGCTTACAGACGGAGGTCGTCCTTCAGATGTAACAGCAGTTCTTCTCGGATCTGGGATAAAGGGACTTGCTGATGAGCTTGGCGCTTATGGCGCAGACAAGGTTATCGTTGTTGATGATCCCAAGCTTGAAAAGTATCGTACTGAGCCTTATGCACAGGCTCTTGCAGCAGTTATTAATGAGTGCAAGCCTGAGATCATGCTCGTAGGTGCTACAGCAATCGGCCGTGATCTTGGTCCTACAGTTTCAGCACGTGTGGCTACAGGTCTTACAGCTGACTGTACATCACTTGATATAGGTGATTTCCCTCTTGAAGCTAAGGAAGGTCAGGAGCAGAAGCACAATCAGCTTCTTATGACCCGTCCTGCATTCGGAGGAAATACAATTGCTACCATCGCATGCCCGGACAACCGTCCTCAGATGGCTACCGTTCGTCCCGGTGTTATGGTTAAGCTTCCTAAGGATACATCTCATAAGGCAGAGGTTATCGATTTTGATGCTCACCTCGAGGAGAATAGCCGTTACGTTGAGATCCTCGAAGAGGTTAAGAACGTAGCTAAGGTTGTAGATATCATGGAAGCTAAGATCCTTGTTTCAGGCGGACGTGGAGTAGGTTCACCCGAGAACTTCAAGATCCTTGAGGATCTTGCTGATGCTATCGGTGGAACGGTTTCATGCTCACGTGCAGTTGTTGATAACGGTTGGAAACCCAAGGATTTACAGGTTGGACAGACAGGTAAGACAGTTCGTCCCAATGTGTATTTCGCTATTGGTATTTCAGGTGCCATTCAGCATGTTGCAGGTATGGAAGAGTCTGACATAATCATCGCTATAAATAAGGATGAGACGGCTCCTATATTTGAAGTAGCTGATTACGGAATCGTTGGAGATCTTAACAAGATCGTTCCCATGCTTACAGAAGAGCTTAAGGCTAAGAAAGCTGCAGCTGAATAAATAAGATCAGGGCTTTAGATCATTTCTGCCTTTAGAACAAGTGCAGAAAAGGGCCGGATTATAATAAAAATAGATGACATTCATTTTTTTGATGAATGTCATCTTTTTTTAGTTTATAATGTTTTATAGTTAGTAAATACAGATAGTATAATATAAACCGGATCTTTATTATGGCTGCCTGATATTTTGCCGCGGGATGCCTGATTAAAAGGGAGAGATAAATGGATGATAAATACACTGTTTCCGTAGTAGAACCTGAGGATTATATTCAGTTTGAGGATATAGTTCCAAAGGAAATTACAGATAGCGCAGATATTGTTATTGCAGCATTTGATGAGGAAGATAATACAGTTGCAGTGCTTATTTCTGAAAAAACTTCTGACAATATGCTGAATGTTTCGTATATTTTAGTAGACTCAGATGTCAGAGGACATGGAATAGGAAAAGAAATGATGCGTGCCTTAAGGGCCATGGGGATCATGGAGGGGGTTGACGGCATTGAATGTTCATTTCCCGGAAGCAACGGATGGGAAGATATTAAAGGCTTTATGTCGGCTCTGGGGTTTGTTTCCGAAAATACAGTCGATGATATTTATTGTTTTAGGATCTCAGACATAAATGCTATGATGGATAATTATAAGAAAAAGCATGTATCATCCAGAATTGTAAGCTTAAATGATCTTCCGAATTCGCGATGGCTTAAATACAGACAGTATCTGCTGAATCTTAAAGAAGTACAGAAAAAGAATTATAAAAATTCTTCCAAAGACACTGAAAACTGGATATATCCGGACATAGGGAGTATGGATTCCTATAAAAAAGACATCAGTATGGTGGCTCTTGAAGATGATCGGGACAGAGTGGTCTGTATACTTTTAAGTGAGTACGAAGACGGACTATTAATAAGATATGCATGTTCGACCGATTCCGCTGCCATGATGACATTTTTTGCGGTTATTTCCAATGCTTTTGATAAAATAAGAGAAATATATAAACAAGATACAAAGATTTATGTTAACGCGTCAAATGTAACCATTCAAAAATTGATCCGCAATATTACGGAAGATAATTTTGAAAAGATAAACGAACGCAAACGCTATGTATCCTACATTTAGAAAACGGAGGTAAAAATGGGAGACAACAGACATTATGGAGATGAAGATCAAATACAGTTAGAACGCCCGATATATGAGATAAAATCAAATTTGGATGATAGTTTTGACGAAGAAGAAGAACTTAAAAAATTCGATCAGAGGTTTACCGGACCCTACTTTACCCTTAAGGAAAATGTGAGCCTGGAGCAAAAGACTGTAAAAAAAGCAAAAGAATATCAGAATGCGCGTAAAGTAAAGAAGACCAAGATAAGCAAAGATAATGATTATTCTTCCAAATACAAAGAAAATTTCTTGTGGAAATCAAGAGAGAGTAAATTTACCAATGTAAAATCTCGCTTGTACCGTAAGCAGAATAATGCGAAAGCCATAGACAACGCGGAGTTTTCACTCAGGGATAGGATGGCGGCAAAAAGACGTGAGCTGTCAAACGATAAAAGATTTATGGTGGATTCAGAAACATTAAACAGGCTTTCGGCGTTTTTCGGTGCTGATTCCGATGACAATGAAACTCTTGTGGAAAATTATGCTTCGGAGGATAACGCAGATATTACCTATGAGAAGCTGCTTACAGCAATACAGGAACTGGATTTTGACAGTATCGATCTTGCAAATGATGAGGTGCTTGCAAATAACGCTGAGTATATGGAAAGAGCCTCTGCCATGATATTTGCGTTTAAAGAGATGAAAGAAGAAGAAAAATTTAAGAACTTTTTGGAGGAAAAAGTCTCGGACGATTTTGATGAAAAATTTGAAAAGATGGTTGCTGTGGCAAATTATTATTCTGTCAGAAAGCTTGTTATAAATCATCCTTATTACAAAACTCATTATAATGACGAGATATCACGTGAGGCAACTGCCGAAGACGGTAATGAAAAACAGGTTTTGTCGGAACTTATAAATGCTTCTTTATATTATGCAAAACAGGCAAAGCTTGAAGGATATGATCAGATAAAACTTGTTATACCAAGTGAACTCAATGTTAAAAAATTAAATCAAAAGTACAGACGGATGGGAAATATGGATGCATATCCCAAGTTCCCCCTGGTTCCCAACCCCGGAGAGAGAGCCTTTTTTCCGGGTTATGATAGTACCAAGTTAGTTACCGAAAGACATAAAGGCAGCAAGGATGAGATTGGTGCTTATTACAGTAAAATAACAAATGCTCCGAACGGGAAAATAGCTATAAATAACGATGGCGAGAATAAAGCAAGCAGCATAAAGGGGTTTGATCTAAAAAGATCAATGGAATCGTATATGTATTATAATGATGATCTTTCTAAGAATCAGTTGCTTGAACTCATTGATAAGATTCATTATTCGTATAGTGGAGGATTTGATCAAAATGACCCCGCTCAGATAAAAATAGCTAAAGATTTATTTCTTAGCGGTCTTTCCGATCTTTGTTCCTATATTGAGGATTCGGCATACAGATTATATAATACTTTCGGAAAAATGGTGTCGCAGGTTTCTTTGACCGATATTTATGATCTTGAAAATAAAGAACTTTTTCGCATGAGCAGAGTAGTTCAGGACATAGGCATTTTAACAACGGATATTTATCCCTATCTTGAAGCAAACGGTATTTCAGTTCCTCTTAAAAAGAAGATGGAACTTACAAACCTGGCAGAGTACTACAGTGCTTGCTTAACTGTAGTAAGTAGTTCGTATGCTACTGAATTAGCAGAAGGAATTAGAGATTTTGATAATGTAAATATTAAGGCAGGACTCAAATTGTTTTATGAAAAAAAATGTCTACATGAAGATGGAATGAAGGCAGGATTTAAGTATAGTGAAGATGAAATAAGAAAATATAATAACAGTAAATCCAAAAGCAAGATCAGTATCGATAAAATGTTCCTTGATTCTAAGGGTGAAAGTTTTATTACAGAGGTAAAAAATAATAATAAGGAATTTAAAAAGTCAAATGCAAAGACCATTGCTGCAGCAGACTTAAAATTCCAAACTGAAGCAAATGATCTCACAGAAGAGCTTAAGGAAGGTAATAATATTGATATTACAGATCTTAAGAACATTTCATCCTTTGTAAATAATAATAACAAGGATGTGATCATACAACAATTCTTAAAAGAGGATAAGAAAGAATTTTTTAAAACGATAGAAGACGAATTTAATTCTTTTTATAAAGCCTGGTTAGGTAATGTAAAAGCCGACTCAACAGAGGAGACGTTCGTACGTTTTGCGGATAAGCAGGAGACATTGATAAGCTATGTGAATGCATATCAGAAACTTAAATCAAAATATCCGGATTTTGCCAGCAATGATGATGCGTTTATGACAAAGCTTGGATACGCAGTATATTTCAGTAAAAGGATCAGAATTAAAAAGCTTATATATATGAATCCCATATATATTGACCATACAGACGGAGAGCTTGTAGACATGAATGTGACTAAGTTCGGAGAGTCAGGTAAGCTTCTTGATGAACTTATGAATGCCGATATTAATAAACTCAGCGAGGAGGATATTGTCAGCTTTGAACAAAGATCCGAGGCCTATAAGAATGAGTTGATGATTAAATAAGAACGTTTTTTCGAAAGATGATAGATATATCGATTGTGTAAGCTTTTTCTTTAAATGAATACTAAAACATAAAAAAGAAGTAACATTTAGAATGCCCATTCTATTTTAATGCTTTAAATAAAACTGTAAATGAATCCCGATTTGTGGTATCATGACTTTTTGTAATGTATATAAAAAATGTACAAGAAAGGAAGTATTATGACAACATCACAGATCGGGATAATTATTGCTATAGGAGTTTATCTCATAGGTATGCTTTTTATAGGATATGTCTCATCAAAACAGACAAATGACATTGGAGATTTTTATCTTGGAGGCAGAAAACTCGGACCGTTTGTTACAGCGATGAGTGCCGAAGCTTCGGATATGAGTTCATATTTGCTTATGGGAGTTCCGGGACTCGCATATTTTTCAGGTATAGCGGATGCGGGTTGGACAGCAGCCGGACTTATAGTAGGGACCTATCTTAACTGGCTGTTTACCTCAAAAAGACTCAGAAATTATACGGCAAAAGTAAATGCGATCACATTACCCGAGTTTTTCAAATACAGATTCCATGATAAAGGCAATGCCACACTTCTTATAGGCGCGATCGCCATTATCGTATTTTTCGTTCCCTATACAGCTTCAGGTTTTTCTGCATGCGGAAAGCTTTTTGCTTCACTTTTTGGAGTTAATTATCAGCTTGCAATGATAGTAAGTGCGGTTATCATAGTGGGCTATACAACTACAGGAGGATTCCTGGCTGCTTCTACCACGGACTTTTTACAGTCAATAGTTATGTCGGCAGCTCTTGTTTTCGTGCTTGTATACGGTGTTGTTCATGCCGGAGGACTTGATGCGGTTGCAGCGAATGCAGGCAATCTTGCCGGATATCTGGATTTAAATGCCACACATAACAATGTGACGCAGGGAGCGGACCCTTACGGTATATTCAATAAGATAACCATGTTCTGCTGGGGACTCGGATATTTTGGAATGCCCCATATTTTGCTTCGTTTTATGGCAATAGAGAATCCCGAAAAGCTTAAGCTTTCAAGACGTGTTGCATCCGTATGGGTTCTTATTTCACTTACGATAGCTGTATTCCTTGGAGTAGTCGGAAGAGCAATGACTGAAGCGGGTGTTCTTGACAGTCTTATCGAAGATCCCACAAGTTCATCAAAAGCAGAGACGCTTATAGTTGTACTCGCCGATATGATAAGCAAAAACGGTTTCTTATTTGCACTTGTTGCAGGACTTATTATAGCGGGAATTTTGGCGTCTACGATGTCTACTGCGGATTCCCAGCTTATTGCGGCTTCATCTGCGGTTTCCGAAAATATTATCCAGGATGTATTCGGTATCAAGCTTACCGAAAGAATGGCTATGATAACTGCGAGAGCGACTCTTGTTGTTGTTGCTGTAGTAGGGATTATTATTGCCTGGGATCCTTCAAACAGCGTGTTTGGTATCGTATCCTTTGCGTGGGGCGGTTTCGGAGCAGTATTCGGTCCTGCGGTAATACTTTCACTTTACTGGAAGAGAACCACAAAATACGGTGTACTTGCCGGAATGATTTCGGGAGCGGTCATGATCTTTGTATGGAAATACCTTGTAAGACCTCTTGGCGGTGTATGGGATCTTTATGAGCTTGCACCCGCATTTTTGGTGGCTGTTATAATGATCGTAATAGTAAGTCTTATGACCAAAGAGCCTTCCAAAGAAATAGTTGATGAGTTTGATAATGTTTCTGTAATGTGATATTCTAATATGTAATACATTATAATAATTGCAGTGAATTTTTTGTTTTTTGACGGAGAAAAAAGATGCCTATTACACAATATTTAGAAAAAAATGCAGATCTCTACGGAGATGAGGTTGCACTCGTGGATTACAATCCTTCACAGAAGGACACAAGACGTGTTACATGGAAGGAATACGATCTGATACAGCCGGGTGATAAGATGCCTTACAGAAGAGAGATCACCTGGGGAGTTTTTGATGAAAAAGCAAACAGACTTGCCAATATGCTGATCGAAAGAGGCGTAAAAAAGGGAGACAAAGTCGGTATCCTTATGATGAACTGTCTGGAGTGGCTTCCGATATATTTCGGTATCCTCAAGACGGGAGCACTGGCTGTACCCTTTAATTTCAGGTATTCATCGGACGAAATCTTATATTGTGCCAATCTTGCGGAGATAGATGTGTTTTTGTTTGGGCCTCAGTTTATTGGCCGTATCGAAGCAATAGAAGAGAAGCTTTCAAAACGCAGATTACTCATATATGTAGGAGAAAATTGTCCTACCTTTGCGGAAAGCTACAGAGAATTGGTTGCGGATTATTCTTCAGCAAGACCGCAGTGCGAGATTACGGACAAGGATGATGCGGCTATTTATTTTTCTTCGGGAACAACAGGATTTCCCAAGGCAATTTTACATAATCACCAAAGCCTTATGCATTCATGTGCTGTAGAACAGAATCACCACGGTCAGACAAGGGAGGATGTTTTCCTTTGCATTCCTCCGTTGTATCACACGGGAGC
>JAILKW010000330.1 GCA_024693455.1 Lachnospiraceae bacterium | reverse complement strand
ATATAAACTTATGTTATATACTCTTTAATTTATATTAGTTAGTATTAACTCTTATAAATAGGATAAGCTCTTAATAACTCTTTAGAATAGATATATCCATCCTCTGCAATATAATTCCAAACTTCTAATGTTTCATCCTTTTTATTGAATGTATAAACTCGTTTTCCATATCTAAACTCTATTTCGTTGGATGTAAAATCTTTCTTGTCGTTAATTTCCTTTACGTCTGCCATCTCCAGACTTCCAAACAATGGTGTATAATCCTTTGATTTAAAGTCTGCTTTTGTGTCTTCTGCATAGCTTGAATTGAAATAAAAACTCTTATAAGGATTATTTAATGCTTTTCTGTAATACTTGCTAAAGTCATAAGACTTGTTAACACTCTTATAATATGGCTTGTCTGTTTCCTTATCTCTGCAATACTTGCCAATGTAAGAATAACCAATTCTTTCACAACTAATTGATGCAGATTCCTTTACACCAAACATTGACTTGTTAGAATGCTTTTCAAGTTCTATTTCAAGTCCGTTTTCCTTTGCCATACTATAAAAGGCTTTTATATCTTGTCTTGCCTTTTTTACCTTGTCAATTGATATATCGTAAGTCGTTGCTATTGTTTCCGACTTCATACCCTTAAGCAGACCAACAACAACTTTCTTAATGATATCAAACTTTTTTTCCGTCACTCTTTCCTTAATAAACTTCATGAGTGTAAAAAAGTCATCATTATTATAGATATCCTCTAAGTCACCATTGTATACAGTTGATTGAACATATAGAGGACTTGCTTTAGAAACTAGCATTTCTAAAGTGTTTCCGTTTCCGTCTTCAGTCGTTGCTAGTGCATCATAGTTAACTACACTTATCGGAATAAGTGTGTCCTTTCCATCTATCTTGCGTCTTAAATAATGTTGCTTATCATTTGAATACATTGTTAATGTACGTCTTACACTCTTGTATAATTCAAGATAGTAGCTTTTTTCCTTTCCGTCTTCCGTTATATAAGTATCAAAAGTAATAAGCCGACTTTCCTTGTTAATATAGCATTTATCCTCTTGAATCAATTCATATATACATATAAAAATATCCTCTGCTATATCCTCAAAAATTTCATGCTTAAAATTCGCTTTAAGCATTTCCAGACACGACGTATTATTTCTATCTGCCTTGTTTGATGCTATTTTTCTTACAATTGATTTTGAAATAACCTTGTAAATGTTATTGTTTCCAATGTAGTTGATTAAAAAGTCCTTGTTGTCAATTTCCTTTTCAGTACATTTAACTTTAAAGTCAATTGGTGACTTTTCTGCATCCTCTGTAATTGGTGCGTAGGATAATGGGAGTTTCTCAATATCCTTTGCAGAATACTTGATAATAGCAACTTTCTTCTTATTTTCCATAAAAAGTCCTTTCCGTGCTTATAGCACTAAAAAAAATATTAACTTGTTAATATGATTATACACTTATATAAGTGTAGTAATCAAGCATATTTCATAAAAAAGTGCCATTTTTTGAAAAAAAGATCTAAAGACTTTTTTTAAAAAATTTTTTTATTTTTTGCACTTTTATATTTTTTTGTTGCGTATATATGTGAGAGAAAAAAAAAGAGAAAAAAGAGAAAAAAATCTTTTTTCTATTTTTCCCTTGGTTAAAAAGCAGACCAACGAAACCAAACGTTAGCTTGTTTTCCAGTATCTAACTCGGATGAGTAGATACCTAAAGCGTAACGTCAGGTGAGGATCTAGATAGCAATTTATACCTAACTCGGATGAGCAGGTATCGCTACGAGGATCTAAACCTATGGCAGACTTGAGCTGCTTATTAGCCGTGCCGTCAGGCGCAAGGCGTGCCGAACTATGAACGCCTTTAAAGTTTCTAGGGAGAGTTCCCACCACACTAAGCCATGCCTAGCATGGTGCTACGTTGGGAAAGCGTCACAAGACGCAAGGCGTGCCGAACTATGAGCGCCTCACAAAGTTTCTAGGGAGAGTATTCCACCATGCTAAACCGTGGCAACACGGCGCTACGTTGGAAGTGCGTAAAGTTTTCACATTGCGAGTCTAACACACACATGACCTCAGGTCGTGTGTGTTTATAGGCTTGCAATGGTGCAAGCCGTAATATTTTTCATATCCATAAGGAGGATACTATTATGGCAAGAACAAAGAAAACTGAAGTAACTAATGACGTTAAGAACACTAAGGCAACTGCTGCAGGTCGGTCTGAAGAGGTTAAGGTTGACGAGTTCACAATGAAGAACAAGGTTGACCTCATGTCACTTCACGACATGCTTGCATATGCTCACGACACAATCAAGAATAGCAGAGCCCTTTCAAAGAAAGACTTTGAGGATAAGGGCGTATCCGAGCAAGTGTTTAATCAGTGGGAAGCCTATGTTGAGGAATTACGTTTGCAGGTTGTTGAGTACAATAAGCTTGCACAGAGTAGTTCAGCATCAAGCAAGGCGATCAATAACGCATTAGGTCATGTGTGGGTTGCTTGGAGATTAGTCATCAAGCAGGGTACAGAGTCAGAGTACAACAAGAACTTTTTCATCAGAGAGAATGACGCACACATGATTGCAGAGTGGGCAGGTCTTACAGCCGTTACAACTGCTCATGGTAAGCAGTGGTCAACCGCTTCAAAGACCAACTTCAGACGCAATGTAGAAACAGCCATAGGCATAAGGATGGCAGGTAACAACGTATTATCAGACGATGATCGTGACCTCATTCAGGCTTATGAAAGCGCACAGAAGACAGTCACCAACATGACGAATGCACTCAACGATAAGATTGAGAGTGGAAAGACCACGCCAGGCTATCGCACACTGCTCCGTGGGGCAGAGAAAGCTCTTGAGGATATGCAGAAGCTCGTCAAGACACTTGATGTCACAGACGAGAGT
The DNA here is from genome assembly GCA_024693455.1 of Lachnospiraceae bacterium. Classification (GTDB taxonomy): domain Bacteria; phylum Bacillota; class Clostridia; order Lachnospirales; family Lachnospiraceae; genus Weimeria. The sequence goes on along the minus strand of JAILKW010000330.1, from coordinate 19,146 downwards.
AGGCAGAAGATTCTTGAGAAGTACGAGTTTGCGGTAACTGCTGCAAAGGCATCCGTGACTGATGCAGAGAAGAAGATCAAGGCTGCGCAAGAGACAATTGACGAAAAGCAGAAGAATTACGACAAGCTTATCGCAACTCTCAAGAGTGTTGGCGACGACAAGTAATGCAGAGTGGGGCAGGCACTAGCCTGCCTTAATGCACTTCCCGCAAGGGAAAGGGTCACAAGTCCCTATTCAAAGTGCAATGGAAACCGCAGCCATCAAGGGAAACTACGTGGCAGATTATGCTAGTCATTGACGAATGACGCAAGGCAAATCTATGCGGTTATTGCTAGAACATTCTAGCGTGTAGGCGATAACAAGGGAAACGAGGTGAATAAACATGAAGCGAAAACAAAAGCCCTAAGGTGGGGCGATAATACATCTCAAATGGAAATCGAGTGCGAGGCGGAGTGGCGCACAATAAAGATACACCGTCACATGTTATCCACCGCATGTATCATAGGGAATTCCTCTATAGGTGGTGGCGAAGGGAAACGCACAATAACCCTATGGGTCTGGTAAACCCATTGAATATAGTCCTAGAAGGCAAACCAAAACCTTCATCATGTGGCAATGGCGAATATAAGGTAAAGAGCGCTCATCTTATACGTCATACACCAAAAGCGAAAGGACTTCAGGGGCATCCTAAGGTGTTGAAAAATGACACCTGGCTTCAAGGCAAATGGATGCCTTATAAGAGTTGATCGCATTAGGCGTATCCGCAAAGGAAATCAACTCTATAGGCAGTTATGAATCTGCCTTGCCTTTGCGCAAAGGCAAATCAAAATCATACTGGACGAGATCCAGCACGGCCTTGACTACGTGGGATAGGGAGGTGGACACCTCACTAAAATGTCCAATGGAAACGCAAGGCAACGTTTCTTATTTAGGCGCAGCGTGACGCAACAAGGGAAACGCACGATCATGTATGACACAGCCTCTACAGGTTGTGCGAAACGAAAAAATTGTTGCTGATACACTAGTATGGTACAATATGGAAAGGAAGGTGGTGCCAAAAAGTGAAGATAAGTGAAGCAAAATATAAGGCAAACAAAAAATGGAACGCAGCCAACTATGAACAGATATCCCTAATGTTACCCAAGGGAACTCGTGACATAATTAATAGGCATTGCGAGGCATTAGGGATATCAAAGAATCAATACATACTTGCCTTACTCGAAAGGGAAATCCCAGAGTTAGCAAGGGAAATGGAGGCACGTAGAAGTGAGAAAGATTGACTCAGCAAGCGAAAGGCTACGTGAGGTAATCATGTCAGATGCAGCGGATCTTATTGAAGGCAAAGTCATCAAAGACCAAAAAGCTTTTGACGATTATATCAAAGCCGAAGATAAACTAGTCGCAATGCAGAAGCAAGGGAAACTTCTTATCATTGAAGCAGATGACGAAGAGAAACCTTATGTATTACACTGCATATACATCAAACCAGGTTGGGATAATGATGACGATTGGGAAGTTTCAGCAACGGAACTTGCGAGTGTCCTTAGACTGATGGATAAAATTGTCATCAGCAAGGGAATTGACACCATTCAGTTATCAAAGAGAATCTATTCGCAAGAGAAAGGAGTCTGATAACATGACACCTGAAGAAGCGTATAACAAAATCATGAACCCACCAATATTTGGGACCAGGCACTACATTTTAGATTATGTGGCGGAAGATGATTATATGCAGGCGAAACTTATGCTTGAGGAATTCCAAAAGGAAGGCATATTAGAGATCATCAAAACAAATGACGTTTTGACAGCATATCGGCTTCATGGAATTATCATTAAGCTACATCGTGATAAGATCATGCCGGAAATGGAAATCTTAAAGCCGACGTTATCAAAGATAGGTAATATTATAAGTTATATGGATAACCTATATATATCCGATAAAAGCGAGTATATAACACTTACAAAGCAAATCTATAAAGAAAATTTGGTGTAACACTAAGAGATATGCAAAGCATATCTCTATTTTATTGCCACCAAAAAGGAGATCTTAATTATGGATAAGATGATTTTATGTAAGAATTGTATCGCATACCTTAAAAGCAGAGGAGAAAAACTGTGGGTAGGCCCAGAAGTAGAAAGGGAACTGGATTGGAATGAGGAAGGACATTTGAACCCTATAGATGGACTTGTATGCGAATGGTGCGAGGAAGAGGATGATGAGCTATATGAGTGTCACTTTTGATAAGAATGCATGCTTTATAAGCAAAGGCAAAAAGGCGTATGTCATAGAAAAGGAGATCTATTCCAGGTTCTTTGATCTGTACAGAGGTTATGAACTAACCGAAGAAGGCCCAATGTTTTTAAGGAAAGTAATTACAAATAGTTTTGACTTAGCTTTAAAAGAGCTATTCAAATAAATAAATTTAGATGTAAATAGAAAGGATATCAATATGAAAGAAGCGGTTTTTATTAACGGAAACAGAAATGGATATGCACCTAGTCAGTGTGAAAACACTTGCACTGTTGAAGAGCTGATTGAATTTCTTCAGGATTATAATCCTAAAGCAAAAGTATTCCTTAGGAATGACGAGGGATATACCTATGGCTCAATAGATATCGATGATATCTACAGTGGAAAGTACAATGAAGATAAGACAATTATTGATTGAGAAAGGTAAAGGTAAAAAGAAATGATTGCAGCACTTATAACCGCATTTACGCTTGCAAACACATATCCAAGGGCAATGGAAATCGTAGACATTGATAGAGAAACGGACATAGCTATATGCGTAGATGCAGTAGGTATGGAATGGAGTTTCACAGAACCTGAAGATCTGGAAGTTGGTGACATTGTAATATGCACCATGTTCGATAATGGTACAACGGAAACCATCCTAGATGATGAGATCATTGATGTAGTATATAGCGGATATACTGTACAATAAGCGAAAGGGAAAGGTATACGGATATGATGTTTATACTATTTTTGATATTCTTGTTTATATATCCACCACTTGCACTGCTCCTGTTGATCATAGGGATAGCGTGGAAGATATTCAAATAAAAATGCTAGTCTATAACTAGCATAAATTAAAATTATTTCAAAACGAAAGGAAAACTATTATGAACACAAATGTAACAGAAATTATGGAAAATGTAAAAGGCAGACTTGGGAACGGATATGAGGTAAAGCCGATAGTTGTAAACAAAAATAATGGAGTGAAGCTTGATGCACTCGATGTAAAAGAAAGAAGCTCTAACATATCACAGGTTGTTTATATTGATAACAACACAAACATTGATCGGATAATGGAAGCCTTAAATACGGCAAAACCATCTTTTGACATGGAGTTTTTCACGGACTACAGCAAGGTAAAGGAAAAGCTTGGTGTTAGTCTTTCATCAAATCCACAGCCTGGAGTCGTAAAGGAAATTGCATTTGCGGATATATATATGACTGCATATGTTAACGTCAAGGATAATCCTACTGACGGAATTGTTAGGATAAAAGACGAGCACTTAAAGTTTTGGGGTATAGATTCTAAGCAACTCTTTGAGGATGCTCTTGAGAACGCAAAGCAAACTGAAAAGATTTCTATTGTAGGACTGTTTGAGATGGTTACTGGATTAACAGGAAACGATTATATACCTGAAGATGACAATCCCTTATCAGACCTTAAAATCTATACAAATGAAAGCCGTACATATGGAGCGTCAGTAATCCTTTACTGTGATCTCCCAAGGGAATGCTATGTTATACCAAGTTCAATCCACGAAGTCATAGTTCTTTCAGCTGAAGGACTTAGTGAGGAAGATTGTATTGAACTTACCAATATGGTCAGGTATGTAAATGCAACGGAGGTAGATGCTGTGGATGTACTTTCCAATCATGCATACCATTACATTGATGGCGAGTTTGAAATTCTTGATTAAATATCAAAAGCAAAGGGAAGTCATAAAGGCTTCCCTTTTTGAAAGGAGAAAATATGTACGAATTTTATACAGTGTATGGTGAAAAGGCAAGGGGAGTTGAACCTGTAAGCGAGTTGTACGAAGCGAAAGAGATTGCAGATATGTTTGAATTGATTGTTAACGATACAGAAACAGGAAAAGACGTATATGACATACGTAAGAAAGGAGTGTAAATCATGTTATCACAAGATAAAATTAAATCAATTGTAACCACAAGGCTTACCGCAAGTGTGGATAATATCTTTACGGATATGCAAAGCGAGTTAAATATTACTAGCGGAGATATTAGTCCATTAGATAGTTTAGGACTTGATAATAAAATTAACGACCTGGCAAAAACAATGAGCACTATTTTAGATAAGCAACCAAGAGAAACTAATACAGATTGTGAGGTAAAGAAGATATGAGAGCATTAAGTGTTGAGATTTATAAGAATAGGCGTGGAGATTGCAGTAATAACGGAATTAGTTCTCGGTTTAACGAGATCTTAATTCCTTGTGAGACTGGATATATAGAAGTTGATGAGGCTAATCCACCAGAGAATTTATGTAAGGTTGTAAAGAGAAACTTATTCATGGGTGAACCACCTTATGTTCATATTGAGCCATGGAATAAGGCAGAGGGCGCAGGATGGATGGCTGGTGGAACTATAGTAGATTCATGTGATTCAAGGTTTAGAAGAGAAATAGGAATTGATTATCCAGTACACTTACATGATAGACAAGAATCATGGGAGATGAATGATTTATTATCAAATTAAATATGTTAGAAATAACGAAAGAAGAGGTTGCCCACGTAAGTGGCAACCTTTTTGTTTGATAAAAAACTGCTGCTAATTAAAAAAAAATAAGGAGAAAAGTAATTATGTCAAAGAATATTAATACTATCAACGGAATAAATGTATTTGAATATGAGTATGAGAAATGGAAAGCGCACGAACAATGCAATTCTTTAGTAGATTATGGAGTTGCTTATAAGCTAAATAGATTCCTAAAGGCATATGGAATTGCATATGAGGAAGTCGATGATACATATAACAACCTGTCCGGAAGTCGTGATGAAAATCGTTATGACATTATGGACAACTATCCCTTTACAGATAACTTGGAAATAAGTTTTCTTTATGTTGCAAATGGAAACTTATGGGCTGTGCTAGAGAATAGCTCGAAGAATAGCTGGTACGGTGAAATAGAGATATCAAATGTTTAATGCAAATGATATAGAAAAGGAGAATAAATAATATGATGAACAAATATTACTATTTCAAAGAAGATAATAATCTGTTTAGATTTCGTATTGAACAGGATGATGAGCCATTGAATCCACGATTTGATTGGGATGGAAATATAGGAACCTTGAACCTATGGTGGAGTAGATGTGCGTTTGGAGATAATAAGGGCAATGGAACGCCAAGAGAAACATTAATCGATATGGTTCGTACATATGTTCCAACAGATAAGTACACAGAAGAAGACTTGATCTATAACATGGCATCAAATGAAATGATGATACTTTTGCAGAAGTATATTGTACTTATTCCATGTTACATATATGAACACAGCGGATTTGCAATCTCATGCAGCGCATTTAGTGATCGTTGGGATAGCGGAATGGCAGGTTTTATCTATACGTCTAAAGAAAAATGTGAGGAACAGTGGGGCAAGGCAGATAAAGATTGGCGTAAACAAGCTTATGATGAACTCGTAAATGAAGTCAAAGAATACGACATGTATCTTAAAGGGGAATGTTACTACTTTAAGCTTGAAGAATATAACGAGGAAACAGATGAATGGGATGATTATGAATGTGTCGGTGGGTTTCTTACGGATAAATACGGAGATGACCTTGTTAAATATATAAAAGACAACTTCACATCTGAGGAACTAATAAGCGAAGATGAAGCACTTGAATTAACCAGGGAAATACACAAAGAGTTCCTGATCATGGACCAGGCTAACAATATTATATGTATTTAAAGGAAGGCAACCATGAATAGAAGAATGATTATAGATTTTTGTAACAAAAATATATTCCCACAGGTAACAGGCAAAGCAATATTTTACATGGACTGCAAAGAGGTCGTAAAGACAGTAATAGACTGGCGCAAAGCAAATGGATATCCTAAGGAAATGATTGCAAGAGTTGATGATGGCTTTTTGCATATTAACAATATTCCAGTCATAAGAATTGCACCAAAAGAACCACACTGCGCATTTAGCGAAGAAGCTTATTACTGGGAAGACCGGATCTTAGCAAGACAGGAAACAGATTGATATATAGCCCACCCCGGAGGTTACGAGGATAGAAAGGAGAAACAATGGATATTGTAAGAAAAATTGAAGAAGTAAAACCCTTTTATAATTTCCTAATGGGATGGCAGGAAGGCGTTCCAAAGGAGTGGTACTGCGGAATAGAAGGCATATCATTTATTTGGCATGGCGAATGGGCTGACCCTGAACTTGGATATAAAGGATATGCAATCAACGAACCTTCTGCGGTAGATGGATTATATGATGAATACTACGAGGAAACTAGAAAAGATGACTTTAACGCTTTTATTTCATGGTTAAAAGTAAATAAGCATTTATTAATAGAAACGTTGGATTGTCTTATATATGATTACAACGCAAAGAAAGGAGATAAATAAGACATGTTTAGGATGGAAATTAAAACAGGCAATGTTGCATTTTGCGATCCATACACAGGAAATGAGGACAGCTTTTGTGAAAGAGTTGAGGTAGCAAGAATCTTAAAAAAAGTCATTGAATGTTTAGAAAATGATTATATAGAAGGCTCCTGCATTGACATTAATGGAAATAAAGTTGGAACATGGAAGCTTTCATAAAAGGAGATGAGTTAATGAACAAGCCAAATTTAAACATTATGGATATTTATCCAGAGATGTTACAGGATTCATATGGACTATGTGAATCAATTCTCATGGATTATGGATACACTGAGCAAGACTTTTTTGAACTATTTAACCAAGACTTAAATGAGCTAGAGTTATCAAATCTTAGCAACAGAATTGTCTCAATCATGTTCAGTATTACAGCTGATTTAATCAAGCAGAAAAATCCAAAGGTCAACGTTGATTATTATGTCAACGGAACTTTAGATACACATTTTATTATCGATGGAGAAGAACAGTAGGAGGTTAGAAATGGAAAGACATGGAGAATATTTTTATGCTACTAAAGGTCGGCACTTTGTGCTCTCAGAAAAGGGTGCGACAGAGCACGCAACATACCGTCAGTATAAAGCAGGAGAACCCATTGAATCTGGATATGGTGATGATTATCACGCTCATGTTTATGACGTTGAAAACGGATACGTAATAGAAGTTGATGATCCATCATGGGTTACACTTCCAGGATACAGAGCTGTGTATGATGTCTATAAAAACGGAGAGAAGTACGTATTAAACGCTGGCAATCCAATTATATATCATGATAAAGAGATGGCTGAATATGCCGTCGAAGAATATAATAATCATCCCTGGAATATCAATGCTAACCGCAAGGCTTATGTAATAGATGCAGTATATGAAGGAAAAGCACCTAAGCCATGCAGAGAAGTCAATGGAAAAAGAATTTTCAATAAAGATTACTGGGCATATAACAGACCTATTGGATCACTTGTTGAAGAAGATATCGCAATGGATTTAGCTAACTGCGTTCCACCGACAACATTTAGAAGTGACTTTATTCAGTGCGGAGAACCTTATGGCTCAAAAGTTGAAGGCACGACATATGCAACATTTGTCAAGGTCGGAAATGGAATTTGGGAATGGAGAGGCAACTGTCTAAGGGGACAAAGGGAAGAAAACGGAACACTTATATCGTATGTTTAATGAAAGGAGTCGAATATGGACGAGGCAATTAAAATGGAATGTAGATACCAGGAACGTGGTAATGTAGGAATTAAAAGATGCGAGGAAACAAACTATTTGTTCTTAGATATCTCTAGGGATATTGAAAATATTAAAAGCAACCAAGCAACCCTAGAAAAAGACATTAAAAAGGCAATTGGCTTATTTGCAAAAGAAAAAATATGGGATTTGGAAATCACTTTCTATTCATGCAATAGTTTTTACTCAGAGGAAAGATATGCTCTTATACATAGAGATGTAACAGATCGTGACAATGATACATATACATTGTATAAGTACGATAGATGCGAAACGGATACTCAGAGAGTAAGTAAATCCAAATTGATAGATGAAATAATTAGACTTGAACGTGAAAACGTAAATAAACTTTGTGATAAAATGAATATAGGGATTGAGGGAGCCGCTTGTTAGCATAACTCCCTCGGATGTGTAACAATCATTGAGAACTTAATGGATGTACCCACATTGTAACATAAACAAAGCTAAATTAAAAGGGGAGGCACTTATGGTTGGGTACAATGAGTATGACGACATTAAGGAAGAAGATTGGGACGAACCTGTTGAACACGAAGAAGTTGATGACGAGGGAAACTATAGACAATTTATAATATGCAATGGCGTAAAGCTATATAGAAAGGATTAAAATGGCAAGAGCAAAAGAGTATTCTTTTCGGGAATTTCGGTTATTGCTAAAAAACAATGGATATTCTTTTGAACGAATGTCTGGTGATCATTACATATATACCAACGGTGTAACGATGATTAGCGTACCGGATCACGGAAAGAAACTAAACCGAATGGTTTGTAGAAGATTGATAAAAGAAAATAATTTAAAGTAACGCTTAACAAGAAAGAGACTACGTTAAAGAAACGTAGTCTTTTTTGATGCAGGAAAGGAATATGAAGAAATGTTTAAACTCAGAACAGTTGATTCAATAGGAAATGAAATGTATGCACCAGAAAATAATGTCATAATTGGTGTCCAGTGTAATGATCCCATCATCGACATTATGGAAAATTATGTTAGCGACGAAGATGATTTGTCGCTACCTGATCTGATCAAGGTAATTAAAAGTGATTTGGAAAGCACCGAAAAAAGATTTCTTGAAGATGATCTTAAGAGATTGTTTAGAGAATTAGAAATATCAGATTAAGAAAGGAAATACGAGATGAAGAAAAAATTGATCAATTATATTAAAGATAAGGTTTATTCAAGTGACGTACCATTTATGACAGACGGAGAATATTACTATTATACAGATGGATGCAAACTTTTTCGAACAAAAGAAAAGCTAGTAGATAGAGAACCCACAATAAGCGACAAAATCAAATCCTTTTTTGATGACATGAATGATGCAATCAGGTTTGAACTACCCTCTTATGAAGAAATAAATAGTAATATTAAGGCTTTATGTGGCAGAAAGCTAAAAGGAGTTTCTGTTAAATTCACAAAGGATACTCCTATGATTAACGCAAGATGGTTGAAAGATAGCATGAAGGCTATGAATGCAAAGGGAATGTATTATTCTCCAAGTAAAGGCAAGCGTAGTCCTGTAGTTCTATTTGAAGAAGATGATCTTCAATCAGAAAATATTTTGCTTATTTTACCAATCAATGATCGTCTCAATGAACCAGGTTATAAAGATTATGATTATTTATAAGGAGAACAGACAATGTTAGTAGTTGTTTACAGAGACGAGTTAGGTCCTGTCATGGAAGTCGTTGAAGACGAACCTATAATTAGTTTCCTAGAAGGAAAAGCATACTTCAATGATACTGTAATTGATATCAATAATTTAATACGTATAGGAATAGAGGAAGGAAATATAATAAACCATGAAAAGAATTGAAAATATATTTGAGGAAATGGATATCTATTGTAAGATTGACGGAAAGAATGTTCTTGTTGAGTTTTGGACAGATACAGCAGGTCAGGATATTCCGGTTGAATTTAAGTTTGATGGAACTCCAGAAAGCTTTGTAAAGGAATTTACAGAATGTGCTGAGATCTATGATGTCGATGAGGAAGTTGAGTTGTATGCAAATTCAAAGGGCGAATGGGGTGTTCCTAACACAATAAGAGAGCTGCTTGATGATTGTCAAGAAGCAAAAGATACTCTTATGGAAATTGCAAGGAAATTAAAAGCTGCTCTTAATGGAGAAGAAGAAACCGAATCGACTACAGAAACAATCACAATTACGTTCAACATGGAAATTGATTCAACTTTCAGAGAAGAACTTGAGGAAATTATCGACCATAAGATTGAGAGCTTGGTGGATCTCGATAGTTTTCCAGAGATTAAGTCAGTGTATGGTTGTGAAATAAAGTAAACATTTTATAAGGAGAATAATAAAGATGGCTTCAATACCAAGTAATTATGAAATAAATGTTGCTAAAAAGAGAAACAAAGATGATGAATATGGAATACATTATTGCAGAATTGAATTATCTGATACATTTCGAGAAAATGCAGAAGAAAAATTGAAGTTTATAAGAGAAAAATTTGGAGATGAATTTAATGTAACTATGACTTATTGGGAATGTTGTGGACATAAAATCGAAGTATAAAACTAAATTTTAATTGAAGAGAGGAGCATAAAATATTATGACTAACGAGGAAATAAGAAAACATCTTTCGATAATAGAAGATCACGATGAAGATAAAGACGATCCTGTCTCTTACTTTTGTCAGGTATATGCAGATGAAGATCAGGAAGTTGAGTTGGATTCCTTCTGCATAAGAAAAAGCGATGTAGAAAAAATTGATGATTATACGCAAGCAGAAAAATTTGCTATCGACTATGTAAAAGAGTGTTTGCCAAGTTGGATAGACGATTATAACGCAAATAAAAGTAAATATTAATTGAAAGGAGATTGAAAATAATGACATGGGATGAAATTTATGCAAACGCAGAAAACTGTGGATATGGCAGTGATGAACTAACAGCAAAAGACAACGCCAGATGGGAAGTTGGTAATTTAGTATATAAAAAAATCGGAGTAGATATTGAGGAAGAAGAGTGTCCGGAAGAAGAAGTTGATGATTATGTCGAAAGATGGGATATTAAGTTTGATAAAGAAGGTCATATTGTTTCATATAAAATATGTTGAGTGACGTTTGGGATGATACAGCAGACAAAAAAAACTAGTTTTTATTGGAAAAGGAGAATGGAGATGACAGAGCAGATAATTAAAGACTTAATTGCAGATAATGAAGAAAACAATATCAAACCCATTGTAAATGATGGATATGGGAAAGGATATTACGAAGGTTATCACGATGCTTTGGTAGATTTAATGAATAAACTAGGGATTAAGCATAATGAAGAAATCTACAACAGCTAATAAAATCTAATTTTTATGGAGGACAAAAATGAGTACAAGAGCAATAAATGCAATCCATACGGCAAAGGAATATAAAACAGCTAGTGAGATCAGAACTGCCTTCATAAAGGATGGTTGGTCCGAAAGCATAAAGTTTTTCAAGATAAGACTCGATAGAGTTTCATCGACACTATTTATGATGGATAACGGAAATATATATGATAGCTTTGGCAAGATATATAGATACAACATTGCCTGTATAGGGCAGAAAGGTAAAGGAAAGCTGATACAAGGTCTTACAGTTCCTTACTATGGGGACGATTTTGATTTTGTTGATTAAATAATTGGAGGCAAATATGAAAGTAAAGGATCTTATCCCGGTCATCGAGGGACAGATTGAGCATCTTGTTATTGGCACAAATAAAGAAGGTATACTTGCTGAAAGCGAGAGCTTTCCGTACTGTGATAGTGTAGCAAAGTTTTTGCATAGATTTGAAGGCAGAACAATAGACTACATTACTCCAATGGATAGTAGCTATTTGGAAATAACTATAAAATAAAACGAATCTTTTATTTTGAAAGGAGATAAGAAATGAACGCAAAACCAATAGAAGTCACAAGAGGAGATGAAGGATATTATATCCTTTGGAAAGATTGGAACTTATCTAACGCATACACTAGAGAGGAATGCATTAATACCCTTAAAGCAAGAAGAAAAGGACGTGAAGTTCTTCCGATAACAGGACATAGAACTGATACGGATTTAGTTGCATTATGCAAGGAAGTTATGGAACAGAGCTAAATAAAACTAAGTTTTGATTGGAGAGATAGAGATGGATATTGGAGATATTTCATCAGATGAACATAAGAAAAAACTCAAAGGAGATATTTTCCTAGAAGAGTATTATGGGAAACCAATAGAAGAGATTGGCGTTATCTGTGAAGATAATCCTGTAATTAACTGGGGAAAGCCAAGCGGAGAAGAAATATGGTAAAGAAATTTCAAAAAGAATTATGCATAAAAATAATTTAGACTAGTATAAATTAATCACTTTCATTAATCGGAAATGTGTGCTATGATTCTAAAAGAAAGCAAAAAAATAAGAGCCTAGTCTTGGCCGGACGACTCTTATTTACCCTAATCAACCAAAAGAGATTTTTTATCTACATATCGTTTTTAAACTGAATATCGTTTTTTAATCGAATATCGTTTAAAAATATACAAACAGTCGCGAACTGCTTCTGTTCTCGTTTTGGTATGATTTTTTATCTACAGAAATAATACAAGCTTTTTATCGTTTTGTCAATTGTTTTTACATATATAAATTAACGTGCAGCTTTACAGGACAATTCAATAAAGGCTCAGTTCCTGACTGAGGGAAGACGGGAGTGTTGAGAGGTAAACCACTATAAAACAACCTTTTCGCATGCAGAATGAACCACTAATCAGGTCGTATAAGATGCGGAGGAATCACGGTTAGAGCGTGTCGGGGACTTTGGGTTGAACGGCAAAGCTTAACCGCTTATTTCTGTCCAGTCACAGATCTGGACAACCACTTCGGTGGTCAATACAAAACTGAAAGATGGAGTTCCGTTCTTCGTGCGAAGTGGGACAACTGCCTTGAGAAAGCAGAAGTCTCTGATAATAATCAGAACACTTTGCTAGGGGGGCCTGCAAAAGATGATAACTTACGATGTTTTAACCGGAGACCTTGATCGTTGGTAGCAAATACCTAAAGCATGATTTACAGTAATGTAGATAAGTGAAACATACGGATACCTAAGGCGATATACGCCAAAGAGAAAACCATTCACTTCCCTTTGCATATCTAATTAACGAAGTGTTGTTGTGCTTTGTTTTAAAATAGATATGCGGGGGGAAGCTCACAGCCGTTTCCTTTGCTCTACCGCCAAAGATTTTAAATGCTGTGAGCGGTCGTCGGTCTTATAGTAGTATAAATTAATACACAATACCAAGGAGAGAGCATGAGTAAAAATAAAATATATGCTGTAGCAGTGGGTCGGAAAAAGGGATTATATAATTCATGGTCTGAATGCAAAGAACAGGTTGATGGATTCCCTAACGCAAAGTATAAATGCTTTGATAGTGAGCAGGAAGCATCAGCATATCTCAAAACTACAAAAGTAAAAAGAAAAAAGATTTGTTTGCTATGTCAAAAGCCAATGTCGGTAAAAACTGAATTATGTTATTCATGTATAAAGAAAAAGAATCAGTTGATTGATATACTTTTTGAATATAGTAACGGAAGAATAACAAAGGTTTCAAACAGAGACCTGGTGCGTATGCAAAATAAATATAATAAGGATAATATAATAGATTATTTGATTAATAATCCCAGCAAGTATTGTACAGATACAAGTTTCAAAAATCGTATAGCGAAAATAGAAAAGAAACAATATCTGAAAAATAATATAACATATGTTAATGAAGATACTATTCCAAGTTATATTGTTTCATTATTTGGATCTACAAAAGAAGTGTTAAAGGTTTCTGGAAAAAAAGTGAATCCAAATATTATTTATAAATGTAAACGATGTGGAGAAGTATTATACACAAGATATGACGATTACTTAAAAAGCTCTGGACATAATTGTGATGGCGTAAAGTCCTCTGGAGAACTGATTGTTGAAGAATATCTTAAAAGAAATAAAATTCCATACAAGGCACAATACGAAACACTTAAATGCTTAAATCCTGATACTGGTCATATTATGCCATATGATTTTGAACTAATAGGAAAACGAATAATAATAGAAGTTCAAGGCGAACAACACAGATCATTCATTCCAGTATTTCATATTACAGAAGAAGGATTTGAATATCAAAAGTTAAAAGATAAATACAAACGTGAATATGCAAAACAGAAAGGATATAAGGTAATAGAAATATGGTATGAAGATTTTAAAGACAACTCTTATATAAACAAAATTAATACTGCAATTAAAAAATTGGTCACGACGCAACCTATTTTTGAAAAGGAGAAATAACAAATGGATACAACATGCGTAATAAGATACAGATATACTAATGACGATTCACTTGAGCCATACAAGGCAAATAAAATTAGCTTGGGCTGTTCAGATATGGCTTGCCTCATTGTAAGATCAGGTTCACAATTAGAGTTCCTACATTTTGGGCAGGATGATTGCTACGATGCATGGTATGTAGACAAGAAGGATGTTAAGATACCAGATCATTATAAGTTAAAGATAAAAACATCTAACTGGTTAAGTATCTACGATGACGACGAGCTTGTATTTAATGAGAAAGGCGACTTTGAAATATATAGAGCTGGCGAAATGGGATGCATAATCCGGAAAGTATAAAAAAAGTCATAGCGTGACCTAGTTTTTGAAAGGAGATTAAAATGAAAAAGAAATTTGAAGTAGGAAAAATGTATAGTGTTCTTGAGAATGATGGTACAGGTAGTTGGAGTCACAATTTAAAATGCATATCACGGTCAAATGACATAATTGAATTTGACGAAATAGATGAGCATGATAATGTATGTGCAAACATCAGACTATTTGTTAAAGAGAAATTTACATTACATGATTCTATTGAATATTGTGAAGTTGGTATTGGCTGTATAGTACAAGCCGATTAAGGAAAGGTGAATAAATGAAAGTAATACTTGCAAAATATAATAACGGTGATGGATATGGGGTATACACAGCACCTGATCTAGTAAAGGGAATGCGTAAGCTTTGGGAAGATAAATATAATGAGCTTCTTGCCCAAGGCGAAGATATTGATGAAGAAGATACCTGGTTCGAGGAAGGTATGGCTCAGATTGTTGGCTATAGCGGACATTACTATGCTGAATACGTTATTGCTGATGTACAAAATATAGCTTGACAAGTGTACACATAAAAGTTATAATAAATGTACATCGCATAAATAGCATACATAAAAGGAGATTGATAAATGGCTACAGTATCAACAAAAGAACTAAGAGCAAATCTTAGCAAATATATTATCCTCTCTAAGACAGAAGATGTATATATTACAAACAGGAATGAGATTGTTTCTATTTTATCCTGCCCAGATAAAGCGAGACAGAAAGCTTTTGCTAGTCTTGATGGATGTCTGGAAGGGATATCTATAGATGAGAACAGAATGAGAGATGAGAGGCTATCCAAGATATGAAAATTCTTTTAGATACATGTGTGATCATTGATTTTCTTTGCAAAAGAGATGGTTATGAAGCATCAAAGAAGGTGATAGAGTATTGTTCAAAAAATAAATGTGGATACATTACAGCAAAAGCAGTATGCGACATATATTATATTCTTCACCAGCATTATCATTCGGATGCTGAAACAAGAAATAAAATAGAAAACTTGCTTATACTATTTAACCTATTGGATACTACAAAAAGTGATATCAAAGAAGCTTTAGCAAGCGAAACTAAGGATTATGAAGATGCTGTAATGATTGAAACAGCTCGCAATAATCAAGCAGATATTATAGTAACAGATAACATTAAAGATTATATGCAACAAAAAGACATCAAAGTTTTTCACCCTGATACATTTGTATCAGACATAATAGGTAAAGATTCTTCACGAAAATCAGATAAACAATTACGTGGAAAAAAATTTTTTGAGGATTATTATGGTAAACCATATTCGGAAATCACCCAAGATGATCTCGGACCTTGTGAAGAGATTGATTGGGGCGAGGATATTGGTGGAGAAATAATCGAAGATTAAAATAAAAAAAGAAGTGAAACACTTGCAGGCGATCACTTCTTTTTAATCCAATCAACCGCAACGGAGATTAGGACATTTCTATATTATCCTAATCCTCCGTATTTGTCAAAGGAGGAATTATCTCAAGTCTGTCAAAGATTACCTCTTATAAAGAAAGGAAATAGGGTATGTTTTTTGCTACAATTTGGGCGTTTCTTATAGGAAAGAACGCAGTTGAAAACGGAATCAAAGATGCCAAGCTTAATAAATGGAGTAGAACTCATGCAGTAGAGCCAAGAACAAATACATATGTTGATGCTAAAGGGGTAACAAGAGATGCTTCAACAAATTCTGTTATATCTTTAAGAAGAGATAAGTATGGACACTTGATCGGCACTGATGTTTTTGGCAATGACATAATAGATTATACAATGCGAGAACATGAAAAAAATCTTGCAGAAGCTCAACAAAATCAAGACCCTTACCATACAACTGTAAAAATCTTTAGTCAAGTTGGAGATAGATTCCAAGATGTAAATGATCCATCAAAACAATATGCGATAAGAGAACTTCACGTTTTTAACAATAGTAGAATCATAAGTGATATTCCGGTCTATGTTGATGTTGTTACTGGAAAAATTGTAAGACCATTAGATGAATATATGGAATTCATATCACATAATGAATATTATGATTGCTTAAAAAAGCATGAATCACATTCTTTCCCCATTAGAGATATGACAATTATTAATGAAATGATCAGACAAAACAATGAAACTCTTATTGATGGAGATTTTAATACTAACTGGCCATTTGAATGTTCATATGAAGAAGTTATAAGAGACATAAATTTGACAAAAGACTATATCGAGAGAAGCTTCAAAAATGATGCCAACGATAAAAAAGTCAGAGTATTAAAACAGCAAATGAAAGATGCCGGAAAAGTTACATTTATTTAACAAGGAAAGGAACAATGCCATGGAAGGAAGAAAAGAAATTGAACTAAAGAACTTTGCAAAAGCAGAGAAAAAATTAGAAACGTTACCGAGTTATGTAACATCTTGGTATTATAAGTTAAGAGGTTCTTATATAGCTGCATCGACTTGTAGGGATTACGTTTTTAAAATATCTAAATTTTTATCGTTCATAAACGAAGATCCTATGCAGGTTACACTAGAACAAATTAACGAGGAAAACGTTACCAGATATATGATTTCAAAGGAAACAAAAGATGTATCAGGGAAAAAGTCTTCAACATCAGATTCACTTAAGCTTACGGTTTGGTATGCTCTAAAAAGTTTTCTGTCTTATCTTGCTGAGCATGGGATGATAAAAGAAAACTATATTCTAAATATAATCAAGAAAAAGAACCATGATCTGGATCGTATAAATAGGCATCGTGTTCTCCTTACTGTTGATGATTTCAATAATATACTGAATAACATTGATGACGATACTTCGAGGTATCCTGAAAGAGATTATGCCATCGTTCGTCTATACATGATTACTGGAATGAGAAAAACGGCCCTCTCATCTATTAATATAGAAGACATTGATTTTAATAAAAAAATTATCTCTGTTATAGATAAAGGTGATATTCCTCAAGAATACCCTATCAATGATGCACTCATACGTTCTCTAAAATTGTGGATTAACAAGAGAAAAGATTTTTATAAATCAGATGAAACTAACGCTCTGTTTATATCAAAACGTGGAAACAGAATATCTGGATCTATGCTAGAGCAACTAGTTAAAAAATATACAGGGAAAGCACTTCCTGTATCTGTTAGTCCTCACAAACTTCGTTCAGGGCTTGCTTCTATTATGTATGAAAAGACAGGTGATATAGAGAAAGTTAGACGTATCATAGGACACAAGAACATATCAACAACTCAGAGATATATCGTTACAGAAGGTAAAGAACGTAAAGAAGCTTCTAAGATGATGGATTCTTTGTTAGTATAGTATTCTTTTATTTCGCTTACATGCCGTATAATGCTAGATATATTAACAAAAGGGAGGAAAAATTAATGTCATCATGGCAAAAGGAGTTTTTTAAAAGACTATCAGGTAGATTAACCTCTAACCTGGTAGTCAGCATCATAATTAAAGATCGGACACTATCAGCAATTGATCTTGAATTTACGATAGACCGCTATGAAATTAGCGAAAATGAAATCATATATTTGTATACTACTACAGGCGCTTGTATCAGTATGGATACAAAGAAAGTAACTGGTTCTACTGAGGAGGATACATTTCGGATAATATCACCGTCATATGAAATCATAGCCAGATTTGTGTGATTGGTACGTAACCATTAATTTTAACATGTTACAATAGAAGTATAAAAACTTTTGTTGGGGGATATATGGACAGAAAAGAAAGGATTTTAAAATTGTCTGCTATTTCTAAGGAACTCTGGAAATATTTCGCTTTTTATTTAAGAGATGAAAAGCTATCTGACGATATGTGGCAGGATATGTTTGGAAGGCTTGCTAAATTTTCGGAGCGCTACAAAGGAACCGAATTTGAAATTTATGTTGATAGTTATATAAAGGCAATGGAGTGCTATCTTGTAGAAATTGAGAGGGCAAAGAATGCTTAGTGCTAACGATGTTGGAGAACAGGTAGAAATATCATACTCAGGTTCTTATATGCAGATCTTAAATAATATTTGCGGAATGCTGGTTTGGTCTTTGGATTATGTTGAGCCAAAAGATTTAGCTACAATCATAGCAGCTGTTTATGAAACTTGTTTGGACGAACCGGAACTTTTGGAAGCTTGGGATAAGGCAGAAATCGCATTCACAGAGTACCGAAGGATTAAGTGGAACAAAGAAGAAAAAGAAAATTAAAGGTCACAGCGTGACCTGATTTTAAAAAAGTAATTTAAAGGTCACATTGTGACCTTTATAATAATAATTCGAGTCACATTGTGACCTTAAATTTCTCATACATAAAGGTCGCAGTGTGACCTATGTTTTCTAATTTTTAATGGATGTATTTTTGGATGTTTTTTAAAGGTCACAGTGTGACCGTCTAACTAAGTTAAATTAATGGTCACAGTGTGACCATCAAAATAGGAGGATGTGTAAAAATGGCAAGAACAATCATTTTTGGGAACCAAAAGGGAGGCGTAGCTAAGACAACAAGTACCTACAATGTTGCCACTCAGCTTGCCTTAAAGGGGTATCGGGTGCTCATGGTAGACTCTGATCCCCAGGCATCACTAACTATC
>JAILKW010000311.1 GCA_024693455.1 Lachnospiraceae bacterium | reverse complement strand
AAATAAAATTAAAAAATAAAGATACCAAACTTTCGCTTTTGGATCTTGCCTTTGATCATAATGATATAGTCAGGGATGCTTTGGAAAAAAGATTATCTGACAAAAAATGAACAATTTTTAATTTGACTTAACCTAAAATATTTTAGAATTGCACATTGATTTTTGTTACCACAGAGTCCATTATAATAATATACAAAAAACTTGGCTAAAAGCCTATAGTAATAAAGATAATGATGGAGCAGAATGGCAATTTGTCTGTCCTGCTCCTTTATTATAGTAACTTATCAACATTTTTTCAGGAGGAGTATATGAAGCTAAAGAGAAGTTTTTGTTTTTTACTGGCAATGCTATTGATCTTGACGTGCATGCCTCTTTCGTCACAGGCAAAAAAGACTGTGATCAGACTCAACAAAAAAACAGTAAGCGTTTATACCGGTAAAACAGTTAAGCTGAAGGTTAAAGGAACCACTAAGAAGGTTAAATGGTCTTCTTCAAATAAAAAAATAGCTACAGTAAGTAAAAAAGGTGTGGTAAAAGGTAAAAAAGCCGGAAGCTGCAAGGTTTTTGCAAAAGTAGCCGGTGTGAAGCTTAAATGCAAGGTTACGGTTAAGAGTTCTGCCGGAACTCCGGTAAATCCTACCGAACCCAAGGCAAAGGCAAAAAGAACGATCCTTATGTACACAGCAGGATCCGATCTTGAGGCTGATGACGGAAACCTTACCAAGAATCTCATGAATGCAATGAGTGCAAACATCTCAGATGATGTCAACTTTATTTTGATGACAGGAGCGACAGGTCGTTCTTTCATGAAAAAAAAGTATGCTGTAGATAAAAACGGCAAGAAGGTTGGTATTGCGCCAACCAACAAGCAGATATGGTGCCTTACCGGTACGGATGAAAACAGCGAAGGAAAAATGACGCTATTAAAGGATTACGGCGATTTTGCAAATAAAACATATGTCTGCGGAAATTCCGTAAAGCAGCTTATCAATTTTGGAGCAAAGTATTATCCCGCTGAGAAATACGATCTTATTTTATGGGGACATGGATTTGGCGTAGGCGGTTTCGGAGATGGAGACAGTCAATCTGATAATAACATCAGCCTCGTAGATTTGAAAAATGCGATCAAGTCATCATCAGTGAAGCAACTGGAACTACTGGACTTCGATGCCTGTGTAATGGGTAATACGGAGGTTCTTATGACACTTTCGTCAGTTGCGGAGAATTTCGTTGTTTCAGCTGACGGAGAACCGGCTTCGGGACAGGAATATGCAGGCTGGCTTAATATGCTAAGTGCCAATCCCGATGTTGACGGATATGCATTGGCTAAGAAGATCGTAGATGAATACTATGCAAAATATAATGTTGTTGATGATCCTGTAAGAAACAGCGGAAGTCTTGCGGTTCTTGCTGCAGTTAAGGCTGATCAGTTTGTGGAAAAAGTAACGCCTGCTCTTGTGGATCTTACGAATACCCTTGTTAGTGAAGCTACCAAAAAGGGAACAAACAACCGTTATAATTTCTATGATGAGATATTAAGTGCAAATCACAGTGTTCAATATATTAACAGCGGTGTTTCAAATATCGATCTCGGAAACTTTGCGGAAGCACTTGGAGTTTGTGTTTCCGAAACAGATACTGCATCCGATGCTGCAACATATAAGAATGCGTATACGGAAGCATCCGCTAAGATAAAAGCAGTATTTAACGATTCTGATATTATATATACAAAGAATTCGCCGATGCATGATCATAAGGTAACAAA
Source organism: Lachnospiraceae bacterium (assembly GCA_024693455.1). Lineage (GTDB taxonomy): Bacteria > Bacillota > Clostridia > Lachnospirales > Lachnospiraceae > Weimeria. The sequence goes on along the minus strand of JAILKW010000311.1, from coordinate 1,322 downwards.
GATCGGTCGTGATTCTTCCGGAACAGCTACATTTACTGATACGGTAAGTCCCAACGGAATAGGAATAACTTTCCCGTTTTACGGATCTTTTGACGTGGCAGCATATAACAAGTCAATTTCAGTACTTATTGATGATATAAGCAGAGAAAATTCGATCCTTGCCCGTGATGAAGTAGTAGTAATGGAAAATCTTCAGAATATAGCCGGACTTTATAAGTCTGTATTTACTGCCGGTAAATCAATCTCATCTTTAAGTGAACAGGGTGCAGGTCTTACAGAAAAAGCTATCAAGGATAACATGATGATAGACTACGAGTATGATACTGCCTGGTTATCAGAGATAATCAATCAGCAGAAAGCAGAGATAATCTCAAAGTCTAATATGAGCGTTACTGAAGAAGGCGGATCGAATAAGATCAAAGTTACAGGTGCAGCGGTAAAGATACTTCCTTTTGAAAAGTTCCTCCGTTATGAGAATACTATCCAGAACGAGACTAACAAAGACGAAAAGAAGACAGATCTTGTATTAGGCTCGGATTATGCTGTAACAAGCGGAACCGGCGGGATCAACGCAGCTGTTTCAATGTATAAAAACAAAGAGGTTTCACTTACAGCACCTGTACTTGATAAAAAATGGCATGCCCTTATTGATAATGAAGGTAAGTCACATATCATCTCATTTGAAAAGTATGAGGGAGCAGAGAATATTTATGATGTTTTGTTGCTCATAGATAAATTTACATATGATGATGAAGGAAATGCATATCCTATGGATGAGAGATTAAGGGTATCTGTTGAGAAAAAGAATGGTCAGGAAGCAGTAATTAAAAAGATTCAGGTAGTAACATGGGGATCCGAGTATGACTTCCCGACTAATGATAAAAAAGAGACTTTCACGGATCTTTATACAGCATCCGGAGATATCTATTTTGATATGTCAAAGTTTAATTCAAAGCAAAAGGTTGCTTACGATATGAATAAGGCAAATCTTGGATTATCCATAAAGTCAGATGTAGACATTAAGACTATCGATAATGTTACAACCGAAATGTATAATTCTCTGTCACGCAGATGGGTGATCACTGATATTTACGGTGTTTCACATACAATAAAATTCTAAATCAAACATAGGAAAGCGTCGGCTCGCGGTTTTGAGCCGGCGCTTTTTTTATTGGGATCAATGGATAGCTTTTAGAATGACATCATTTAAATATATTGTTTATACAGAATAAAACTTGACAAACAGCGGTTATCACTTGTATGTTAGTAAAGGCTAACGGGAAACATACAGTGTTAACTTATAAGAACATAAATAGTCGGTC
>JAILKW010000278.1 GCA_024693455.1 Lachnospiraceae bacterium | reverse complement strand
GACTGAGTTAAAAAAGTCGGGACGCTGTGATCCCGACTTTTACCTTATTGTTTATAAAACATTTTTCATATTATTTCAAGTCTAAATTCTGAAATTTATTGTTTGTTAACCTCTTCACTGCCATCAGTCTTAAATATTCCGACAATATCCTGTAAATCCACTGCTGCCGATGCTACATCCTTGCCCTGGATATCAAGATCCTCAACATTTCCGTTGACACTTTCCGTAGTTGCGTTAAGTTCCTCGGCTGTTGCTGCGTTCTCTTCCGAAATAGCCGAAAGATTGCTGATAGAATCGGAGATGGATCTGACTCCGCTTGCAAGACGTTTGTTCGCCTCATCAAGTCCGTCTATAGCATCATTTACGCTTCCGATCTGATCTGCTATACCACCGAAGCTTTCCGCTGTCTCATCAACAGAATTTTGCTGACGATTTACATAATCTTTTACCAGATTACTCTGATCAACCGCATTTTGTGTATTCTTCTGCAGTTCCTCAAGCATTTGATTGATAGTCTCAACACTTGCCGAAGACTGATCCGATAATTCTCTGATCTCATCTGCGACAACCGCAAATCCCTTACCCGCTTCACCTGCCCGGGCAGCTTCTATGGATGCATTTAAAGAGAGCAGATTCGTTTGCTGTGCAATTGATTTTATCATGTCGCTTGCTTCACTGATCTTCGACGAACTCTCTGAAATATTGTCAATTCCTTTGAAAATCTCATTAAACGCATTCATTGACTGGGCAGAAATACTCTTTAATGCTTCTACATTTTCAATACCGGTGTTTACGGTAGCTCTTATCTGATTGCTTGCTTCTGACAAAGCGGATGTATTGTCAATACTGAGTGACATAACCTCTTCCACATCCTGCATCTGCATTGAAATATCTGTAATGTTTTCCGCTGTGGATGTAGCTGTATTTGCAAGTTCTGAAGCAGCTCCGTTTATATGACCTATTGAAGATGCTGTTCTGTTGGTATTGGTTTGCATTTCCTCGGAAGACCTTGACAAAATACCTGCCTTATCCGTAAGCTTCATAACAGCATTCTTTACAGCATCTGCCAATACTCCCGATGCCTTTGCAATCTCTCCGATTTCATCTTTGCGTCCTTTATACTTATCCAAAGCCTTTGCTTTTGTAAGGTCCAAAGTACCAAGATCCTGGATTATACGTGTGATAGACACGATCTCGCCTGATATGATCTTTGTTGTTATAACAACCACAAGCAAACTTACAAGTAAAACAATTATGCAAAGTGACATAATAAGAAGTGAAAGATGATTAACATTACCGTAAATCTCATCTTCGGAATCGCAAACATATAAGACCATATCAAACTTGGGAAGGTACTCATAGGCGAGCATTCCCTTTTTACCAGTAGAACTGTCCGTATATTCAAGGACTCCCTTTTCACTCTTCTGCGCAGCATTTATAACTTCTACATCAGTTGCCGATATTTCCTTACCAATTTCATCTTCTTTAGGAGAAAAAATATAGTTCTTATTGGCAACGCTCATTAAATAGCATTTTGCATCCGTATATCCGTTTAAATCCATACCGTAAATGGCTGTCGACAACTCCTGCATGAAAACTCCGCCGCCGACAAATCCAAGGAAGGTACCGTCATCATCATATACTCCGGCATAAATGTTACCAACCATAAGTCCCGTACTCGTACTTGGCACAGCGCCTCTGAACCAAATGTGATTCTCAGCAGCCTCTACTCCGGCAATACGTTCCTCTATAGCACTGGGATCCTCTGTGATATACGCCCCTATAGCTTCTTTTACGTTATGACAGATAATGTGTGTATCCTTAGTTGTAACAAAAATCCCCTCCATATCCGTCCTGGCATTGATATATGCCTCAATCGCAGACTGAGCGGCTGCCACTTTTTCAGGATCATCCGGAGTCCTCAACGCATCTTTTATAACTTCCATGGTGGTCAGTCCGTAATAATAACTTTTAAAATTATCAAAAAACTGCTCCACATAGGTAGCTCTGGCATTTGCAAGCTCTCCCAAACGATTCTTAGAATCCGAAACCGTAGTGGCTCTTACCCGACTAATAGTAGTTACCATAACCGTCATAAGACCAATAACCAGGATCAAGGATACCACCAGCCCTATTTTCAGACCAATCTTCAGATTTTTAAACCATTTACCCATTTTAATACTCCCCCTTTTATTACTCCCTTCACAACTATCCTACCCGACCTCTGTTTGGTAAAGGTGGGTATTTCTATCCCTGTTCAAGTCTCTCGTTAGATTTGGTACTCTGAGATATAATTAAGCTTATATAAATTGTATCTTTTATAGCCTAAGATGTAAAGACCATTCTATTACCAAAACTGTTAACAAAACAACGATACAAATTTTCCTTTATATTGACAAATTTACTAAGTAAATATACAATAATGAATAT
>JAILKW010000258.1 GCA_024693455.1 Lachnospiraceae bacterium | reverse complement strand
AAATATAATGAGTTTTTTATGGGAAGATAATGTCAGAAAGGTAGTTCCCTACACACCCGGAGAACAGCCGAAAGAGAAGGGAATAATCAAACTGAACACTAATGAAAATCCATATCCGCCGGCGCCCGGAGTAAGAGATGTATTAGAAAATTTTGATGCTGACAGTTTAAGGCTTTATCCGGACCCTTCCATAAGTGATCTAAGGAAGGCTATAGGAGAGGCTTATGGACGACGGGAGGATGAGGTTTTTGTCGGAGTAGGCTCTGATGATGTGCTTTCCATGGCTTTTCTTACTTTTTTTAACAGCGAGCTTCCTGTTATATTTCCCGATGTTACATATTCCTTCTATGATGTATGGGCAAATGTATACGGGATCAAATTTGAATGTATACCGCTAAGAGACGATTTTTCAATAAGACCTTCCGATTATTTCAGGGAAAACGGCGGAGTTGTGATAGCAAATCCAAACGCTCCGACGGGAATGCTGCTCCCTCTTTCGGATATAGAAGAGATAATTTCGCATAACAGATCTTCAGTTGTCATTGTAGATGAAGCATATGTGGATTTCGGAGGAGAAAGTGCGGTATCACTTATAGATAAGTATGATAATTTACTTGTTGTCGGCACTTTTTCAAAATCAAGATCTTTGGCCGGAAGCCGTATAGGTTTTGCTTTCGGAAATAAGGAGCTTATTTCATTTTTAAATGATGTTAAGTATTCGGTCAATTCCTACACTCTTGACAGATTATCGATAATGGTGGGTATAGCCTCGATAGAGGATGGGGATTATTTTAAGGAATGTACCGATAAAATCTGTAAGACAAGGGAAAAGACGGTTTACGAACTTAAAAGACTGGGCTTTTCCGTACTTCCTTCAGCGACAAATTTTGTGTTTGCAAGGCATGGTTTTACTCCTGCCAAATTTATCTTTGAACATCTTAAGGAAAAAGGAATATATGTAAGACATTTTTCGGGACCCAGAATATATAATTATCTTAGGATAACTATTGGGACCGATGAGGAGATGGATCGGCTGATAGAAGAACTCACTGAGTATTTGGAAAGGGAGAGAGCATGGAATCTATAGTTTACTGGTTTACCGAGAACTTCGGTGGAGTTATTTCAAGAGAAGCTTTGGTTTTTATAATCTCTCTTTTACCTATCCTCGAATGCAGAGGAGGACTTTTGGCGGCGAGTCTGCTTAAGGTTCCTCTTACAACTGCGATCCCGATATGTGTTGCGGGAAATATAATACCCATACCTTTTCTTTTGTTATTCATAAAAAAAATACTCATTTTAATGGAAAAATTTAAAGTTACCAGACCTTTTGCCTGCTGGCTCAGAGAGAGGGCGGAGAAAAGAAGCGGAAAGGTGGAGGCTTCGGAATTTTGGGGACTTACCCTATTTGTCGGTATCCCTCTTCCGGGAACGGGAGCATGGACGGGAAGTCTTATCGCTGCGCTTCTTGAGATGGATATTAAAAAAGCCGTGATCTGTGAGCTCGTTGGTGTGGCGCTTGCCACAATAATCATGAGCATTGTCAGTTACGGACTTTTGGGAACAATACTTTCTTAAGGAGCTGTTATGGAATTTAAAGAAGTACTAATAAATGTGGCAGCTATTTTTGCGGGACTTATTATTTATATTGTAATAATGAAAACGCCTGTTGGAAAAAAGCATGAAAATATGCAGTATCTTATAATGCTGATCGCGCTTATCGGAGCGGTTATTGTCGGATATCTGATAAGGTTGTTAACCCGGTTGTAGTATACCCGGGATGGATATGTTGTAAATAAAGTTTTGTTGTATAAGATCCGAAGCCGGTATTAAAAAGATATCTTAGGCAAGTGGATTATGGGTTTTGCGGAGCGAAACCTGAAAGATATTGTAAAAGGTTTAGAAAGAAGGGTAATATCATGCGGCATTTAATGAGTCCTATGGATTTTTCGGTAGAGGAACTGGATGAGCTTATGGATCTGGCTGAAAATATAGAAAATGATCCAAAGAAATATGCTCATGTTTGTGACGGGAAGAAGCTGGCTACGTGTTTTTATGAGCCGTCTACGAGGACGAGGCTGTCATTTGAGGCAGCTATGCTTAATCTGGGAGGATCCGTACTTGGTTTTTCGTCGGCTGATTCTTCATCTGCCGCAAAGGGAGAGAGTGTTTCGGATACGATAAGAGTTATCTCGGGATATGCCGATATCTGCGCCATGAGACATCCAAAGGAAGGTGCACCTCTTGTGGCTTCTTCAAAGAGCCTTATACCTGTAATAAACGCAGGCGACGGAGGACATCAGCATCCGACACAGACTCTTACCGATCTTTATACGATAAGGAGCCTTTACGGAAACATAGGAAATCTGACCATAGGCCTTTGCGGAGATCTTAAGTTCGGAAGAACGGTCCATTCGCTTATCAATGCCCTTATAAGATATGAAAATATTAATTTTGTACTTATCTCACCCGATGAGCTTCGTGTACCGAGCTATATCAGGGAAGATGTGTTAAGGGAGAACAATGCGCATTTTAAAGAAGTTGAAAGACTTGAAGATGCACTCCCTGAGCTTGATATCCTTTATATGACAAGGGTGCAAAGAGAAAGATTCTTCAATGAAGAAGATTATGTTCGCATGAAGGATTATTATATTTTGAGTAAAGAAAAAATGGAGCTTGCCAAAAAGAACATGATGGTACTTCATCCTTTGCCCAGGGTTAATGAGATCTCGGTGGAAGTTGATAATGATCCGAGGGCTGCTTATTTTGACCAGGCAAGAAAAGGTGTATATATCCGGATGGCGCTTATAATGACCCTTTTGGACCTTGTCGGATAAGGCCTCACGTTTGAGGAAAAGATAGTATAACGAACACAGCTCAAAGGAGGAGTGCAATGCTTAATATCAGTGGTATTCATGAAGGATATGTGCTTGACCATATAAAGGCGGGCATGAGTATGAAGATATATGATTATCTGAAACTTGGGGAATTGGAGGGCTGTACCACAGCCATAATAATGAATGCGCGTTCAAATAAGATGGGAGCAAAGGACATTATTAAGATCGAATGTCCTATTGATGCCATTGATATTGATATATTGGGATTCATTGATCATAAGATCACGGTAAATATAATCGAACATGATGAAATAGTTGCAAAAAAGGTTCTTTCGCTTCCAAAGGAAGTTCATAATGTTATAAAGTGTAAAAATCCCAGATGCATAAGCTCGATAGAGCAGGAACTTGAGCAGATATTCTTCCTGGCGGATGAAAAGAAAGAAATATACAGATGCAAATACTGTGAAGAAAAGTATAGGGGGAAATAATAATGCGTGAATTGTCAGATTTACTCGAAAGACTTGATTACAGGATTCTGCAGGGGAAGGTTGAGGGGAGTATAACCGACCTTGTTTATGATTCAAGAAAGGC
>JAILKW010000256.1 GCA_024693455.1 Lachnospiraceae bacterium | reverse complement strand
GGATGAGTAGAGAAATGCTCTACATGAGCTGCGAGATGTATGAGCTGATGCTCATCGCAAGTATCGGGATGAACAGCGGTCACAGCAAATTTTCCATGTGTCAGCGTACCTGTCTTGTCAAAGACTATTGTATTCACCTTCGCCAGAACATCCATAAAATTAGCACCTTTCACAAGAATACCACAACGCGAGGCACCTCCTATTCCACCAAAGAATGTCAGTGGGACACTGATGACCAAGGCACAAGGACAAGACACAACAAGGAACATCAAAGCGCGATAGAGCCACGTAGCAAAACTTCCTCCCAGCAATGTGGGGATAACGGCCAGAGCGATGGCGGCGAAGACGACTATCGGAGTGTAGATACGTGCAAACTTGGTGATGAAAGCCTCACTCTTCGACTTGTTCTCCCCTGCATTTTCTACAAGGTTGATTATCTTCGAAACCGTGCTCTCGCCAAAACTCTTCGTAGTCCGTACCTTAATGACACCAGAAAGATTGACACAACCTGATATCACCTCATCACACTCAGTAATATCACGAGGCAGACTCTCACCGGTAAGTGCCACCGTATTGAGCGCAGAAGAGCCTTCTACTACAACTCCGTCGAGAGGCACTTTCTCACCTGGTTTGATAACGATAATCTCTCCGACCTTGACGGTGTCAGGTCTTACTGTCTCTACCTTACCTACCCTCTCGACATTTGCCACATCCGGTCGGATATCCATTAAGTGTGCAATACTGTCGCGACTCTTTCCCTCGGCATATCCTTCGAAAAGTTCACCAACTTGGAAGAACAGCATCACAAAGACCGCCTCAGGGAACTGTGTCTCAGCACCGGGCAGGAAACCTATGCACAAAGCGCCTATGGTAGCTATCGACATCAGGAAATGCTCGTTGAAAGCATCACCGCTGGTAATTCCTTCTACAGCTTCCTTCAACGTCTCGTGACCGATAAGCAGATATGGTACAAGGTAGATCAGCAACAATTGCCATGTAGGCAGATTATACTGATGCTCTATAAAAGCAGCAGCAATTAACAATACTACGGTCACTGCTATCAGCAGCAACTGATGTTTCATTCCATCATGGTGGTGATGGTGATGATGATGGTGTTCATGATCATGATGATGTTCATGTTTGTGCTCATGTTCATGCTCGAGATGGTGTTCGTGGTCATGATGTTGTTCATCATCTGTAGATTCAATAATACCGTCACAGATTACAGACATATGACAGCCGGCTATACCGGATTTGCTGATAAAATCAGGTTTGTATTCCACTCCCGGAATGGAAAGATCATTCAATTTTTTTATAACCGCCTCTTTATCATCAAATAAATCAAGTAATGCAGCAGTAAACATATCTCCTGCCGCTCCCATTTCGCATTCAATATAAAGTGTTTTCATAAAACCCTCCTTACTATGCCTGCCGAAGTATTTTTAGTAAATGTTCAAAATATTCCGGTAATGGTGCTGAAAACTCCATATATTCTCCTGTTGAAGGATGAACAAATCCTATTGTCTGTGCATGAAGAGTTTGTCCCTCCAGATTAAACTTACATTTCTTGGGACCATAGACTTCATCTCCCAAAAGCGGATGTCCTATCTCACTCATATGAACCCTGATCTGATGAGTACGTCCGGTTTCGAGTTTAAATTCCATAAGGGAATAATCGCCAAGTCTTTCAAGGAGTCTGTAGTGTGTAACGGCCTCTTTTGAACTTTTTGAATGTACGGACATCTTTTTACGATCCACAGGATGTCGACCTATAGGCATATCTATTACGCCCTCCACCACTGGTGTAGCACCAAGGATTATACCTTTATATATTCTATTAACGGAATGCACGGCAATCTGTTCCGAAATCTTAAGATGGGCATTATCATTTTTGCAAATAATAAGCGCTCCTGTCGTATCCCTGTCTATTCTGTGTACGATACCGGGTCTGGCAACACCGTTTATCCCTGAAAGTGAGTCTCCCATATGAAACATAAGCGCATTAACAAGTGTACCACTGTAATGACCGGGAGCGGGATGAACCACCATTCCTTTTGGTTTATTAATAACAGCAACATCGGAATCTTCATATAAAATATCAAGCGGTATATTTTCCGGTTTAATCTCGCAATCCTCGGTTTCTATCTCGTTAATTGTAATAACATCACCGGCACAAACACGATATCCGGGCTTTGATGACTTATCATTCACCAAAATTTCATTTTTTTCTATTTGATTTTTTGCAAGAGTCCTTGAAATTCCTTCTGTATTTTCGGTAACAAAGATATCAAGTCGTAATCCCGCGTTTTCAGGAGATACCGTTATTCTTTCCTGCCTATCCATTTTTCAAGCTCCTCATTACTGTATTTAAACATCAGCAGAACAATAAGAACCGCCATTGAGCATGTAACATATATATCAGCAACATTGAACACCGGAAATTTAATAAGTGAAAAATACAAAAAATCCGTAACCGACTGTTTATATAATCTGTCTATATAATTGCCGATAGCACCTGCAAGTAAAAACTCAAAACACACTCTGAGCGGATAATATCTCATTTTGTCGGGTAGTTTTAAATACAGGTAAATTATCAATAATGAAATTATTGGTGTCAGAATATAAAACAACCACATCTGTCCGCTAAACATTGAAAAAGCCATTCCTTCATTTTCGACCAAAAGAAGTTCAAACACACCGGGTATTAAAACTATACTTCCTTTTTCAAGATAAGTACGGGCAAGGAATTTAGTGATCTGATCACCTGCAACAAGAACTGCCACCACTATAAGTGCAATGATAATATGTCTGAATATAAAATTATTCTTCATTGGTATCTCTCCGTCCTAAATTGACAAGACTATCTCTCCGGTCTTCTACGCCGTATCCGGAGCTGCATTAACAGCCGGATCTCCGGCAAAATTAAAACAAATTTAAATCTAATCTTCCATCAAAGCTTTAACAGCCGAAAGCATTTCATCTTCCGATACATCTTCTGCTACAAATGCGCTTCCAATACCTTCTGTAAGCACAAATTTTATATGTCCGCCCGACATTTTTTTGTCTGATCTGGAAACATCTATCACCTCTTTCGGCGTAAAGGCAAAATCGTTTAATTTGCAAGGAAGTTTGTACTTGTTAAGTGTTGTTTTAATGTCATTTACATCGGAATCTGTTACCAAACCTCGCTCGTTTGATATATAAAGAGCACATACGATCCCAAGTGCAACACAATGTCCGTGGAAAAGCTTAAAATCAGACAGTTTTTCTATTGCATGACCTAAGGTATGACCGTAATTTAATATTCGTCGAAGCCCTGTTTCTTTAGGATCTTCCTCAACCACAGCTTTTTTTATCAGACAGCTCTCATATACTATTGTTTCCATGACAGACAGATCAAGTTTTCCTTCTGTGTCATTTATATTATCCGCATTATCTTTTAAATAATTATAATAGGATAGATTTTTGATGAGTCCGTGTTTAATCACTTCCCCCATTCCACTTGCCAGCTGTTCCGAAGGAAGCGTATTTAATACTGAAATATTTATGTAAACAAGTCTTGGCATATAAAATGCACCTACCATGTTTTTGTAACTCATATAATCCACGCCGGTCTTACCGCCTATACTGCTGTCAACCTGGGATAATAAAGTGGTAGGTATCTGAATGAAGTCTATCCCACGTAAATATGTAGCTGCTGTAAAGCCGGTCATATCTCCGACAACGCCTCCGCCAAGGGCTATCAGCAGATCTTTGCGTTCAAAATGATTTTCAATTAAATCTTGATATAATCCGTTGATGGTGGTTAATTGCTTGTTATTTTCGCCTGCTTCAAAAATATGTGTTAAAACATAATTATATTTATATCTCAAAATACCAACCACTTCATCAAGATACAGCTTTGAAACATTGGAATCAGTAACAACGCATACTTTTCGGTACTCTCCGCCTTCTATTTCAGCCATAGAATCTAAAAGATCATTGAAATTATTTCTAATTAAAATATTATAGCAAAACTTATTCTCATATAAAACCTCTATATCTTTGGCCATTTTATCTCCTTTTTTATAACTTTCTTTTCATGTATATAGTTGTAATAAATCAAGGTAAATTACCTGATTTTATTAAAAACGACTCATTTATACCAGTCTATAACAGCCCTTAATTTACCTTTTTTTGACTCTCCATTCCACGTCCTAAAAACAAATTTGCCAATACCTCTTACTGTGACGATATCATTTTCTTTAACCGAGTATGTCCTTCCTACTATGGTATTGTTTACAAAAACCGTCTCTTTTGCAATACGATTTTCCGCATCGCTCCTGGATAAATGAGCTGCACCTGCGACAATAGCATCCAAACGGTTTGAGGAAACGGTAAAACTCATTTCGTCAAAAGCCGGTGTATAATTTATCTCTGATACGGATATAGCTTTGCAGTTTACCTCAGTATGTCTTATTCTGGTCAGATTTTCAGTAATAAACTCTTCCATACGGCTAATGCAAAAGATACCGCATGGATTCTCAGGTAATATATCACCTATGGATTTACGCTCTATTCCAAGATTTAACACACTACCCATTATATCCCGGTGGCCAAATCCATCTGAAAATTTCCTGCCAAGCGGCTCGATAAGCGCAAACGAAATGGGATAATCTATAACCTCGCCATCATAAAGGTCTCGTCCCAAAAACGCTGCTACACAACGTTCGGCTGATTCATATCCACCAAATAAAGAAAACGGGGTATCCAAAATCCCCGCTTCCTTCTTAAGTATACTTATTTCTCTTTGATCCAAAAAATCCGAATAGGTAATGATCCCTCTTCTGTAAGCAGTTCCGGAAAGATCTTTCAATCTTTTAATAAAAAACTGATCCTCCTTAGCCTGATCAACTACTCCCATATTAAAAACCCGAACCGGTAAGCCCGGTAAGATCAAAGGCATCCATCAGACTCTGAATATCTCCTGAAATATCTACGGAATGAGGTGTAAGTATGAAAATAAAATTTGATACTTTTTGAAGATTACCCTCTATTGCATAACACGCACCTGAAATAAAGTCTATTATTCTCTGAGCCAAAGCCATATCAAGCCCTTCCATATTAAGTATTACGGTACGATTAGCAAGGAGTGTATCCGTAATTTCCCTGACATCTTCAAATGAAGAAGGTTTAATAACACATACTTCCATGCTTGATGATCTCTGAGAAGATGATGATTTCCTCATAGGTGTTATCTTGGATGTTTTCTGAGACGAATCGTTATTTGAATTACGACCGCGACTCTTTTTTTCTACATCAAGCTCTTCCTCATAATACTCATCATCGTCACCATCGCCTAAATTCATAGCATCCAGCATTTTATCAAAAAAGCTCATTAACATTCTCCTTTGTTAAATATTATAATTCCGTTCACCGAAGATACTTGTACCAACTCTGACATGAGTAGCGCCTTCTTCAATGGCAACTTCAAAATCATTGCTCATGCCCATTGATAAAATATCCATGCTTACATTATCAATGTTTTGAGCAGCTATGTCAACCGAAAGCTGCTTCATACGCTTAAACACCGGTCTGTTTTGCTGCGGATCCGCAACAAACGGTGCTATCGTCATAAGCCCTTTGATCGATACCGCATCAAGCTTTGATATTTCTTCGCAAAGCTGCAAGGTCTCTTCCGGGGCTACACCGAATTTTGATTCCTCTCCTGCCGCATTGACCTCGATAAGTATAGGAAATACCCGTCCGGATTTTTTCCCATGGATATTTATCTCTTCCGCAAGTCTGTAACTGTCAACAGAATGTATCATCTCGATATTTTTATATCTGGCAAGATATTTTACCTTATTTCGTTGTAAATGACCGATCATATGCCACTTAATATCTTCCGGCAGCTCGGGAATTTTATCCATAAGTTCTTGCACCTTATTCTCACCGAACTCTCTTGCACCGGCCTCATAGGCTTCTTTAAGGGCTTCTAAAGGTTTAGTCTTGCTAACTGCTATAAGTGTCACTTCAGAGCGGTCTCTGCCTGCTCTTTCGCAGGCTGCACATACTCTTTTTTCTATTTCTTCGTAATTTTCCTTTACCATGGTGCTCCTTATAATAATACATCATCCTCAACAATTGTATCCGCTTTCAAGGCTATGTGATCATAAAGATTAACTTCATTGTTTTTGATCGGCTTTATAATACTGTATTCCTCATTATTGTACAAAACATCAACCGGCTTAAACTGGGCATAACCTTTGTTTACATTATAAACACCTTTGAGTTTTTCACCCTTGGCAGGGATTACAAACTTACTTCCATCCTCGCCTATTACAATATCTCCGTCCTTAAGTTTATCATGCGGAACCCAGAGCATATCGTTTTCATCCTGTTTAAAATAACCGGTGGGAATGAACTCCGGTGTTTCCTTACCTCGGTCAACCAAAAAACCTGTTGTCTCGGAATCTCCGCCTTTTGTTGCATAATCAGCGGGAATAAGATCATATCTTTTTGTTGCAATGGAGGAATTGGGTACTTTAAGTCCGTTCTCTTCATCCAAAACAAGATCTATTCCTACAAACCGAAGATCCGCATATCTGTCCATGGAATCATCAAGAGACAATACAAGGTATTTTTGTTTTTCCCTGTCAATTATCTCACAATTGGCCCAGGTAGATGATCCATCATCGGTGAAACGTATTTCAAGTACCTTTTCATCAGCCAGTCTCCTGGCAATCTGATCATCCACAGGCATTACCAGCTTCCAATAATCAGAAGTAACAAGCTTATAAACTATCTGTCCCGAAAGAACCTTATCGTTATTACGAAGGTTTTGATAATTAAGTGAACTGGTTTGGAAACTCTTTTTAGTGAAGTTTTGAACCGAAACGTTTTCCATTCCGTCAACCGATAAAACAACCAGACCTGAATTCGGTGCATAATATCTATGGAAGGTATTATGTTTTTCTGCATCCTTTATTTCATCTTTTAGTTTTCTGGTAGCCTGATTACTGTAGGCCATTTTCAGTGTATCTGAAAGATTGGCCGAGAATGTGTATGTACGTCTGTAATTTACTGTATCAAACTCATTGACAAAAGCATCAATATCGGATATAACCGCTGCCTTATCCTCATCTGCAAGCTTATCGATATTAACTTCTTCATTTCTTAAAAGTTTGGAAATATCTCCTGTCTGATCAAGTGAATAAATAAGAGATTTCACACCCACTCTGCTCTTACTTCTGGCCTGATAGTAAATATATCCTTCTTCGGAAGCATAATAAAGATTTTCATCCCTTATCGCAAGTGCATTATAATGATCGTCCCAAACAATATTACCCTGTTTAACTATTGCAATTGTTATGTTGGACTTTGTCATATATGAATAGAAATGAAAAACAACATAAACGAAGATAATTACAATGATCACAATACCTATACTGAAAGTGGGTACTTTTTTAAACTTTACAACATTATTATTTTCGTTCAAGTTCAACTCCTTTTCAGTTTTACTCGCAAAGGATTGACGCTGATCTTATTCAGCTTATTTTTACTAATAAAAAGCCCCGTAAACTGATTAACAGGTTACGAGGCAAAATCATAAAAGTAATAGCCACGCAAATCCGGCTGATCTGTTATGCAATCTTTTCCTTTGCAATATCAGCAAGCTTTGCGAATCCTTCTGCATCATTAACAGCAAGCTCGGCAAGCATCTTACGATTCATTTCAATGCCTGCAAGCTTAAGGCCATACATAAATCTGCTGTATGAAAGTCCGTTGATACGTGCTGCAGCATTGATCCTTGCGATCCAAAGACGTCTGAACTGACGTTTACGCTCTTTACGACCTGAATAAGAAGTTGTAAGTGCACGCATAACTGACTGCTTAGCAACTCTATACTGTTTTGAACGTGCTCCACGATAACCCTTAGCGAGCTTAAGAACACGATTATGCTTTTTTCTGGCATTTAAACCGCCTTTAATTCTAGCCATTTTTTATTCCTCCTAATATTTAAACAAATAATAATCCAATAAACGACCCAAAGCTCCGATTAAACGTAGGGAAGGATCTTCTTCATGTTCTTAACATTTGTGCTGTCTGTGATAGCAGCCTTACGAAGATTTCTTTTACGCTTTGTAGACTTCTTTGTAAGGATATGGCTCTTATAAGCCTTATTTCTTTTTAACTTTCCTGTACCTGTCTTTGAAAAACGCTTAGCAGCGGATTTCTTTGTCTTCATCTTTGGCATTGTAATATCCTCCTTATTAATATGTAACCACTATTTTTTCTCGGTAAGTACCATACTGATACTTCTGCCTTCCTGTTTGGAAGGTTTTTCTACCATGGCAACATCTGAAAGCTGCTCTGCAAAATCATCTAAAATATGTTTGCTGGTAGACATATGTGCCATCTCACGACCTCTGAATCGAAGGGTGATCTTGACTTTATTTCCTTTTGCAAGAAATTTTCTTGCAGCGTTCATCTTGGTATTAAGATCATTCGTATCAATATTCGGTGAAAGCCTGATTTCTTTGATCTCAACGATCTTCTGTTTCTTTTTGGCTTCTTTTTCCTTACGGGCAAGCTCATAGCGATATTTACCGTAATCAATGATCTTGCAAACCGGAGGTTTGCCGTTAGGAGCAACCATAACAAGATCCAGGTCTGCTTCTTTTGCCATAGCAAGAGCTTCCCTTGATGACATAATACCCAACTGCTCTCCGTCTTCTCCTATAAGACGGACCTCTTTGACACGAATTCTTTCGTTAATCATTAAATCGCTAATAGTAACACCTCCGTGAACGTAAAAAAAGTGGATAGGCAAACTATCCACTTAAATATCATAACAATACAACAACCAATTGCATAAAAGTCTGATAATATAAAACACTAAGTCGCTACCTGTAAATGTGCGCTTAGGTGAGAGTGGATACTCTGCTTTAACAACTCAGACAATATAACACATAAAAAATCACTTGTCAAGCTCTTTGTAAAAATCTGATAGGAACCGTATTCATCATTGTTGAAACAGGTCTTCTTGCTTCTTCTTCCAGATCATCACAGGCATCATTAAAAAAAGGAGCAAAATCGAAGGATGGCTTCTGTTTTTCAGGCCTTTTAAAAAAAGCACTGTTTTGACCTGTATATGCACTATCAGATGAAATATCCCATATGGCAGATACTCTATATGTGTCTTCCATCCGAATCACCCCTTCCTTGGAATAATGTAGAATCTCGCATCCTGCAACATTTTAGAAATAGATACAAGTTTCACCTTCGCCCGGGATAAGGACGGCAAATTGTTGATAACTTGTCAATATTTCTAGTGTTATGTTGATAATACCATGATTCATATGGAAAGTCAACAAATTCATACAATATATTGTGCTATATATTTGTATCAACTACCACGTTTTTATGTTTATTTTGTATAAAAGACAAAAGTTTTAATTACGAAGGACGAATTTATCCACAACCTCTGCCACTCCGGAATGATTCATATCCTTTGTGGTAATATAATCCGCCACTTCTTTTACATCGGGATGGGCATTTTTCATGGCACATCCGAGTCCGGCAGCTTTTATCATGGAAAGATCATTTCTCTCATCACCCACGGCAATTGTATCTTTAATATCCATATTAAGATATTTTGCAAGATTGTTAAGCCCTACTCCTTTATCCATGCCTATTCCCACATATTCAAGATATTGAGGACATGAAAAAAACGAGTTGGCCTTTCCCTCTTCTATTGATTTGAACTCTTTTTGAAGTGGTGGCAGGATTTCCGGATGTTCATAACTGATAATAAGAACTTTTGGCATGATCTTATCTCTTAGGGAATCATAATCATCTATCATAGTATACGCTTCCCTTGTAACTCCGAGGATCTTTCTTGCCGTATCGTTCATCTCCTGTATCATTACACTTTCGGTTGTATATGTCTGTGCATAAATTCCTCTTTTTTTGCATTCGGAAAGCAGCCGTATCACAACCTCGGGATCCATCCCATGTCTTGATACTATCTCATCTTTTTCAAGATCAAAGATCACATTGCCCTGAAAGGATACAAGAAAACAATTTTTCTTATTAAGTCCAAGAGTCTGAAATATCATTTTGCTTCCGGCTATAGACCGGCCGGAAACAATAGCAAAATAATGTCCCTTTTCCTGAAGTTCATGTAGGGCGTCAATATTCTCCGCCGTAACGGATTTGTCCGCACAAAGCAGAGTGTCATCCAGATCAGTACAAAATAGTTTTTTATTCATCATGTTCCACCGCCATTATTGGTACAAATCGTCTGTCATCAGACGAATTTATTTTGGTATGTTTCTTCTCAAGAGCTTCTTTCATAAAGGTGTCTTGTGAACCAACAGAAGGCTTTCCGCGTCTGTCTTCTCTTGCATAGCTTCCGTCCGGCTGCATATAGTAAGCTTTTAAATTATCTGAAAGAGATACCTCTAAAATATGTTTTATCTTTTCCTTGATGGAAGGATCTTCTACCGGAAATACTATCTCAACCCTTCTGTCAAGATTACGGGGCATCCAATCCGCAGAGCCCATAAATATCTCTTCCGCTCCGTCATTATAGAAGCAAAAGATCCTGCTGTGCTCAAGAAATTTACCTACTATTGATGAAACCGTTATATTGTCACTAACACCGGGAATACCCGTTCTAAGACAGCAAATACCTCTGACAATAAGCCTTATTACAACTCCCGCAGCACTGGCCTCGTAAAGTTTTTCTATCATCTTTTGATCACACAGAGAGTTCATTTTAGCAGTTATCGCTGCTTTTTTACCGGCTTTTGCGTTTTCTATCTCCCTGTCTATAAGAGAATTGAATCTGTCTCTTAACCAGATCGGTGAAACAAAAAGCTTATTCCAAAATGCCGGCTCCGAATAACCGGAAAGCATGTTAAACACTGCGGTAGCATCCTCTCCTATAAGTTCCCTGCATGTAAAAATACCGCAATCGGTATAAAGTTTTGCAGTAGAATCATTGTAATTACCGGTCCCGAGATGAACGTATCTTCTAATACCTTCTTCCTCTTTTCTTACAACAAGAGCTATTTTGCTGTGGGTCTTAAGACCAACAAGTCCGTAAATTACATGACAGCCTGCTTTTTCAAGTTTTCTTGCCCAAACAATATTATTTTCCTCATCAAAACGGGCTTTAAGCTCTACGAGGACCGTAACCTGTTTTCCGTTTTCGGCTGCCTTTGCAAGTGCTGCAATAATAGGTGAATTACCGCTTACGCGATAAAGGGTCTGTTTAATAGCCAAAACCTTTGGATCAACCGCAGCCTGTCTTATAAACTCGATTACCGGCTCAAACGAATCGTATGGATGATGAAGGAATACATCCCCTTCTCTTATAACACGGAATATGTTTTTACCGTTTTCAAAGGCAGCAACAGGTTGTGGAGTAAACGGTTTATCCACCAGTCCTTCAGTATCATCAATAAGTGAAAGAAGCTTCATAAATACAGTAAGATCGATAGGTCCGTGAATAGGTATGATAGCATCCTCTGAAACATTGAGATTCTCGGTCAATACCTTTAAAAGGCTCTTATTCATCTTTTCTTCTACTTCAAGACGAATTACTTCTCCCCATTGTCTTTGACGAAGCTGTTTTTCCATTTCTTTAAGAAGATCTGCCGTATCTTCCTCGTCAAGTTCTATATCGGCATTTCGCATTATACGATAGGGGAAGGCACATTCAACATCATAATTTAAAAACAGTTTTTGAATATTCTTTTCTATTATCTGTTCAAGAAGAATAAATGTCTGCTTATCATCTTTTTCAGAAGGTATTTCTATTATTCTCGGAATGACCGAAGGTACTGCAACCGTCGCAAACTCTGTGGTATCAGCCGCTTTGAGCAGTTTTGATTTACCTCCTTTTCGCTTAATAAGCGCTGCAATATTAAGTGATTTATTCTTAACCAAAGGAAATGGTCTTGACGCATCAACAGCCATAGGTGTAAGAACCGGATAAACGTTTGAATCAAAGAAAGAATCAACAAATTCGGATTGTTTCTTGGAAAGTTGTTCATATTCTTCTATTATCTTTATACCGGTTTTTGAAAGCTGCGGAAGTAAGGAACGATTATAAGTTGCATATTGTGCCTTCATATAATCTCTGGTCGCTTTTCTTAAAGCCTTCAGCTGTTCATTCGCATTCATACCCGCTAAATCGCGGCCTTTATAGTCAGCTTCCACAAGATCAAGTATTGAAGCAACCCTCACCATAAAAAACTCATCCAAATTGGAAGCAGTTATGGCAAGAAATTTAAACCTCTCGAGCAAAGGGAGCTTATTATCCTTTGTCTCCCAGAGTATCCTTTCGTTAAAGTTAATCCATGACAATTCACGGTTAGTAAAATATTTAGGGTTAGAAAAATCATTTTTCATACCTTCCTCCTTATTATGAACCCTCCTGTGTTGTGACTTAGCGCTTAAGATTTATCCGAACCAAGTCAGACGGATCTTTCAACTATTACCGGTCTTATCCCGAATACCTCTTCAAAAAAGTCTGCTTTTTCATCAAACATTCCCTTTTCAAGATTTAAAGAAGATTTTGATGAGATCCTTATAGTAAGTTTTCCGTCTTTTAGCGTAGTCTTTACGTCTTTCATTTTTTGTTTATGACTCCGATCCAGTGCATTTGCAACACGAAGTATTGCAAGGAGCTTTAAAAACACAATATAATCTTCACCGCTCAAACCGTCTCCCACTGTTTCGAAGCTGACATCTCTGGCGTGATTATATCGACATACAAGAGCTATAAGCTTTCTTTCATCATGAGTAAGTCCGATTATCTCCGAAGACATTATAATGGCGTATGTAGCTTCTCCGGAGGCGTAAAGGTTAATATATTTACCCACATCGTGGAGGATTGCAGCTGCCCTGATAAAAAGACCGTGTCGATTTGTTAAACCGTGATATTTTTTCATTCCGTCAAAAATACTTATCGAAAGAGATTCAAGCATTTTAAGATGAGGTTTATAACTGTCAAATCTTTTTGCCAGTTCCCAGGATGCTGAAATAACATCCTCGTCAAAATCATGAGCCGACTTTAAAAGTTTATTATCCATTGCGTACTTATATGTAAAGCCGTCATGCGTAGAAACATCAGGAATTATTATAAATTCACTGTTGGAATTTTTGACTACCGAACTGTAAAGCAGTATGAACGGAATATGCATCCTGTCAGGGTCGTTAACGGAAAATTCCCGGAATAATCTTGAAAAATATCCTTTTTCTTCAAAAAATTCCATCAACCTTTCGGTTTTTTTCTTATCAAAGATCGTTCCCGGATCCCCTTTTAAAATTGTTGTAAATATCTTTTTAATTGTCGTATTGAAAAGTATGAGGTATTTCGGATTCATCTTTGGGAAATACATATTTACAAAAGTATCTATTTCCTTATCTATCATCTCACTGAGCTGATTGGCACCATCCGGTTTTTCGGCAAATTGAAGAATACTTTCCATTATCACCGAGGCACCGAGTGCCATGTGCTGTGTGGTAACGATCTTCCCGTTTTCAAACAGTGTAAATTGAAGGCTTGAACCGCCTACATCGGCAATAAGAGCCGATTCTTTTATTATTTCATCGAAATTTTCGATATTGGCAAGAGCCTCATAGTTTCTGAGTCTTTGCTCGGAATTTGATATTACTCTGACATTCTCCGGAAAAATGGTCTTAATCCTGTCCATTATTATATAAAAATTACTTGCCCGCCTTATGGCATAACTGATAAAAACCTCATACTTATCCGACATATACATATCTATGTCTTTTTTCATGTCGGAAAGTGTAGTTATAAGGCGCTCCATAATATCTGTCGTGATCCTGCCCTGACTCAGGAGATCATGATTAATACTTATCGGAAGTCTTAAATCCTCTATTAATTTTATCTTTTCTTTCCTGTTCTGATTTATCTCATAAATCATTAGTGATGTCTCATAAGTCCCGATATAAACAGATGAATATACCTTTGTCTTCAAAATTTCCCCTCCTGTATATAAGATAGTCAAGACTCGCTCGCGAGTCTTGCGCGCCGGATACGGAACTGCTTTTTAAGCATTTAACAGATCATAAAACCATCTAATACTGACCTAATATTTTTAATGATCTTGTTTCTTCAAGCAATCCGCAAAGTGCACTTTGAGTTCCGACATCTTCAAGATCACCTTCAAAATCCACGAAGAATCTGTAATGCCAGTTTTCCTCCCCCAGAGGTCTTGATTCGATACGTGTCATATTAAGACCGTTAAATGCAAAATGTGAAAGTATCTTATACAATGACCCGTTCTCATTGGGTAATTCAAAACATATACTCATACGTTTTGTCCCATTGATGTATGTTTTTTCGGGTGATAATATAAGGAACCTGGTTTCATTGTTCTTTTTGTTTTGAATGCTTTTTCTTAGGATCTTAAGATCGTAAAGTCCCGCATTTATCTCTCCCGCTATAGCTGCTACCGAATTATCTTTTAAATCCTTCACTGTCTTGGCCGCAACTGCGGTATTTTCGGCTTTTTCCTGTTCAATGCCGGGATTTTGGTCGAAAAATTCACTGCATTGCATAAGCGCCTGCGGATGAGACAAAACCCTTTTTATTTCAGATAATTTGGCGTCTTTTTGTCCGAGCAGTGCATGCTCTATGGGTATGATCTCCTGCGCAACTATCGACATATCATATTCGTTTAAAAGATCGTAGATTTCGGTAACTGCTCCGGCTGTCGAATTTTCTATGGGAAGGACAGCATAATCGGCCTTTTTATTTTTCAAAGCCTCCATAGCATCCCTCCAGGTAGACACATTTACCCTTTCTGTTGTTTCTCCGAAGTATTTAACAAGAGCTGCTTGTGAATACGCACCTTCAACTCCCTGATAAACCACCCTCTTCCCTTCTATATCAAGAGAAGGTGTGGCGGTAAAACCAAAATCAGGACAACCGCCGCGTCCGGCCATGAGGCTGTATTGCTTTTTCCTGCTTATTGACATTATGAGTTCAAAAAGTTCTCTGATGCCCTCTTTTTGAAATTCATCGGGAGCATCTTCAGTAAGAACCGAAAGCTTTTCTTCTTCCCGTTGTCTGTCGAGCACTTTTTTTCCTGTGGCTATTTTATACTCCGCAACCTCGTTTGTTAGCAAAAGTCTTTTATAAAAATCTTTTAAGATGTCACTGTCTATAACATCTATTTCGTTACGTATTTCCAATAAATCTTTCATTTTCTCTCTCTCAAATCGTGTCCGGTATTAGTTAACCGGTTGACTTTCCCAATCAGAACAGATCAAAAATAGACAGCTGATCGGATTCCGGGAGTTTAGGTAAGACACCTAATTTTTCAAGTGTTTCTATAACCGTTCCCGTTATCTTACCTCTTTCTTTAAGCTCCTTCTTAGACATAAACGGTGCTTTTGATGCCGCTATCTGAAGCATTTCGGCGGCGGAATCTCCAAGACCTTCGACACAGTTAAGCGGAGGAAGAAGTTTGCCGTCAACAACCTTAAAACGTCTGGCATCGGACTTATATATATCAAGGGGCAAAAATTCAAAACCTCGTGCATACATTTCGTGTACACTTCGAAGATCCATATACAGCTTGTCCTCGTTGGCAGTCAACTTTTTATGTTCTTTTGACAATATTTTTTTCTTCTCTTCAAGATCTTTAAGTTCCTGCTCTACATGCCCTTTCCCCTGACACATTTTTTCATAGTCAAAATTCGTTCTTATGGAAAAATATGCAGCATAGTAAGCAAGCGGTTCATGAATCTTAAAATAAGCAATTCGCCATGCCATCATAACATAGGCTGCTGCATGAGCTTTGGGGAACATATATTTTATCTTTTCGCATGAGCCTATATACCAGTCCGGAACATCATGATCTATCATATCCTGTTTCCATTCGGGCCATGTTTTACATTTGCCTTTTGCGACAGTTCCTTTTCTGACAGCTTCCATTATCTTAAAGCTTTCCTCACTGTCAAGGCCCTTTCCGATCAGATATATCATTATATCATCACGGGTACAGATAGCAGTTGAAATCGTTGCTGTCCCGCTTAAAATCAGATCCTGTGCATTTCCAAGCCACACATCCGTTCCGTGCGAAAGTCCGGAGATACGTATAAGATCACTGAATTCTTTGGGCTTTGCATCTCTAAGCATGCCCATGGCAAAATCCGTACCAAACTCAGGTATTCCGAATGTACCCCGATCGCATCTCCAAAGGTCCTCACTTTCAACACCAAGCGGTTCTGTTGAAAGGAAAAGCTGCATTACCTCGGGAGCATCCAAGGGGATCTTGGTAGCATCCATTTTAGTAATATCTTCAAGCATCCTTATCATTGTAGGATCGTCGTGCCCGAGTATATCGAGTTTAAGGAGGTTTGAATCTATGGAATGATAGTCAAAATGTGTTGTGATTATATCTTCATCCTTAGGCGGATGTTGAACCGGAGTAAAGGTGAAGATCTCTTCTCCGACCGGAAGAACTATGATACCGCCCGGATGCTGTCCGGTAGTTCTGCGTATTCCCACACAACCGGACACAATTCTGTTAATCTCCCTGGCTCTTTTATTTTCCCCTCTTTCCTCGTAGTAATTTTTTATATATCCGTAAGCCGTCTTGTCCGCTAATGTACCGATGGTTCCGGCTCTGAAGGTCTGACCTTCCCCAAAAATAACCTCTGTATATCTGTGGGCTTTATTTTGATATTCAGCGGAAAAATTAAGATCTATATCAGGCTCTTTATTTCCCTTAAAACCAAGAAAGGTCTCAAACGGAATATCGAAGCCGTCTTTTGCAAGCGGTGTATTGCATTTGGGGCATAACTTATCAGGCATATCACATCCTGCTCTGCCTGCAAATGCTTTAACCTCATCCGAATCAAAATCCACATAATGACATTTTGGACAGATGTAATGGGCAGACAAGGGATTAACCTCAGTTATTCCGGCCATTGTTGCCACAAAGGAAGATCCGACAGACCCTCTTGATCCAACCAGATATCCATCCTCGACCGATTTCCAAACAAGCTTTTGCGCGATTATATACATAACCGCATATCCGTTTGAGATAATTGAATTAAGCTCACGTTCAAGTCTTGCTGTTACAACCTCGGGTAATGTATCACCATAGATTTCATGCGCTCTGTCATAACAGATCTTTCTTAGCATTTCATCCGAATGCTCAATTACCGGAGGACATTTATCAGGTCTTGTAGGATGAATCCTTTCACACATATCTGAAATCAGACTTGTGTTTTTTATAACAACTTCTCTTGCTTTTTCACTGCCGAGATATGAAAATTCCGACAACATCTCTTCTGTGGTGTGGAGATAAAGAGGCGCCTGTGAATCCGCGTCTTTAAATTTTTTGGCCGCCATGATAATACGACGGTATATCTCATCTTCAGGATTAAGAAAATGCACGTCACAGGTGGCAACAACCGGTTTTGAAAATTCTTCACCCAACGCCACTATTCTTCTGTTAATCTCATGAAGATCTTCTTCTGATTCTATTCCGTATTTATCGTCTCCTATAAGAAAACTGTTATTCCCGTCAGGCTGTATCTCAAGATAGTCATAAAACGAGACTATCCTCGCAACTTCTTCATCGGCTTTTCCGGTAAGAATAGCCTGATACAATTCACCTGCCTCGCAGGCAGAACCTATTATGAGTCCTTCGCGATGTTTTGCCAAAAGACTTTTCGGCACTTTGGGGAAACGGCTGAAATAATTAAGATGCGATATTGATACCAGTCTGTAAAGATTGATACGTCCTATATCATTCTTTGCCAGAATAATACAGTGATTCGCTCTTGATTTTTTGATCGCAGCATCATCCATGGTTCCCGAAACATTAAGTTCACCCAGGGTGTGTATATTCATGTCCGAAAGCATGGATAAAAATTTTTCAAAAATATGAGCCGTACATTCCGCATCCTCAACCGCGCGATGATGATTGATAAGCGGTATTCCAAGTTCCTTCGCCACCTGATCGAGTTTAAAATGAGATAATCCCGGCAAAAGGAATCTGGCTAAAGAGACGGTATCAAGATATGAAAATTCCCAATCTATACCAAGTCTTTTACACCATGCTTTGGTTGCTCCCGTATCAAAATCCGCGTTATGGGCAACAAGCACCGCATCGCCGCAAAACTCCCGGAACTTGGGGAGTATAACCTCAATATCGGGAGCCGAGGAAACCATAAGATCGGTAATTCCGGTAAGTTCAACTATCCTGTAGGGTATGGGAACCCCGGGATTTATAAATTCACTGAATCTGTCTGTGATCTTGCCCTGTTCGAACTTAACAGCTCCTATTTCTATGATCGGGACCTTTGCGGCATTGAGTCCAAGCGTTTCAATATCAAATACAACAAAGGTTTCGTCTAAAGATCTGGACTCATCTCCTATAGCTATTTTTTTAGTGTCATCCACAAGATAGATCTCGCATCCGTAAATGACTTTAAAATCAGGATCATCTCCAACCATATGATCTGCTTCGGGAAATGACTGGACAACTCCGTGATCGGTTATGGCTATTGCCTTATGTCCCCAAGCTTTTGCTTTTTTTATAATATCGGTAACATCAGACACCCCGTCCATGTCACTCATTTTGGTATGACAATGAAGCTCAACTCTTTTCTCGACCGACAGATCTTCTCTTTTAGGTCTGAAATCGGATATACTCGTAATAAACTTTACGGGATTAATTGTCATTTCATGATCAAAATCATCGATCTTGACATCTCCGAGAACCTTTATAAAATCACCTGTTTTTAGTTTTCCGAGAAGATAATCAAGCTTCTCATTCCTCATAAATATTTTAAATGCTACCGTGTCCGTAAAATCAGTGATCTCGACGGTAACTATTGTTTTTTCATTTCTGATGGGACGACATTCCACACTTCTTATCTGTCCCCTTACTATGATATCTTCAAGTTCTTCGACAAGTTCACTTATCGAAAGAAGTTCTCCTTCTCCTTCCTGTCCGTATATCTTATTGGGATCTCTTAAGAAATTTGCCTTGAAAGTTTTTTGGTAAGCATTTTCGGATCGTTTGAAACTGCCTCTATTGGATTTCTTGGACTTAGTCTCTTTTGAATCCTCTTTTTCATTTTGATTTTCGGACATCTCTTCTTCTTTGGCTTTTTCAAATGCCATGGAAATAGATGCCACCTTTTCATCTATGGATGTATTAAATGTTTTTTTGTCGGGCTTTTTATATGCAAAATCAATTATTATATTCTGAGCACATCTCTCACAAAATATCTTATGAAAAATGCGATGAATATCCTCTTCGTAATTCTTGGCAAAATTGGTATCCTCAATTGTGATAATAAGCTTATCATCATCACAAAAGCTAAAATCCGCACTTTTAACCATATAAAAAAGAAGGACATTGTAATTCCTTATCTCTTCAAGGATGCTGTCCCTGTAACTGTCGTATATTGTCTGCGGATCATAACGATCCGAAAGATTAAATCTTTCTATTATCTTAACGTTTATGTTATCTGCTTTGAAATACTTATCATATATGGCTTTTTCAAGTTTCCATATACGACGTTTGGGTATCAGATTATCAGAATTAAAATAGATCCTGATTTCAGTGTGATCCTTAGTCCAGGTAATCCTGCTTATGGATGAACCCTGCAGGATCTTTTTAAAATTCTCTTCTATTTTGATATCCGGAAACAAATCCAAAATTCCCTGATCCAAATACGTCACTCCCCCCAATGATCAAGCTCATACTTAAGTGCATCCAGAAGCTCTTTTTCAGGAAGTTTTTTCACAACTTCTCCGTGCTTGATGAGCAAACCTTCTCCTTTACCTCCGCAAAGTCCTATATCAGCCTCTTTTGCTTCACCCGGTCCGTTTACAACACATCCCATTACAGAAACCTTTATATCAAGATCATAGTCTCTTGTAAGGTTTTCTACTTTACCCGCAAGTGAAATAAGATCTATCTGTGTTCTTCCGCATGTCGGACATGAAACAACCTCTATTCCGCCTTTTGAAAGGCCGAGCGTCTTAAGGATCTCTTTTGCCGAATAGATTTCCTCAACAGGATCCCCTGTAAGCGAAACTCTTATGGTATCTCCTATCCCTTCGGAAAGAATCAGCGTAAGTCCGATGGCGGACTTTATATTTCCTCGTATTAATGTTCCTGCCTCGGTAATACCAACATGGAGCGGATGATCTGTTTTCTCACAGAGTATCCGATGTGCCTCTGCGCACATAAGGACATCGGATGATTTTATACTGATAACAAGATTATCCCATCCCATATCCTCGATTATCCCTACTTTGGAAAGTGCGCTTTCCACTATCCCTTCAGCAGTTACTTTACCGTATTTTTCTATATATTCTTTTTCAAGAGAACCTGAATTAACCCCAACTCTTATGGGAATATTCCTCTCTTTTGCACAGTCTACAACCGCACGTATCCTGTCTTTAGAGCCAATATTGCCGGGATTAATACGGATTTTGTCGGCTCCGTTCTCCATCGCTGCAATTGCAAGCTTGTAGTCAAAATGTATGTCTGCGACCAATGGAATACTGATTCTTTTTTTTATCTCAGATAATGCTGCGGCCGCTTCCATTGTAGGAACGGCACATCTTATTATCTCACAACCAGCGGCTGTAAGCGAGTTTATCTGTGCAACGGTAGCTTCAACGTCTTCTGTCTTCGTATTTGTCATCGATTGAATTGCAATGGGATTCCCTCCGCCAATCTTAACATTACCTATTGAAACTGTCCTTGTATTCCTTCGTTCCTTCATTTATCTTACCTCATGAAAAGTTTTCTGATATCATTTCCCATTACAACAACCATAAGTGCCATAAGAATGAAAAATCCGATTATATTTATATATCCTTCCACCTTTTCCGGCATTTTCCTTCTTGTAATACCTTCTACGATATAAATCAGGATCCTGCCTCCGTCAAGAGCAGGGATCGGCAACAGATTCATCACCCCGAGATTTGATGTTAGAAGGATCATATAATTCAGCATCGTAAATATGACCGAGATCACACTCACCTTTGCCGCCTCATTATATGTATCCCCCATGGATTTAACAATCCCTACAGGGCCTGAAAGGTCATTAAGGCCGAATTTACCTCTAAATAATCCCTTAAGACTCTCCACAACCATATAAACCTGGTATTTAACATAATAAAAACTATGTGTGATCGTACCTATAATACCGGGCCTCACATGAGCCACTCCACCTGTAATACCTACAAGATATCTTTTATCTTCTTCACTGTACTTTGGAGTTACTGTGGTCTTTATCGTCTCATCATTTCTTTTGACGGTAACTTCAAAAGGTTCATCATTATGAAAAAAGGTATAAATGCTTACTTCATTATAAAAATGAACATTATATCCGCCGAGTTTTGTTATCTCATCTCCAGCCTTAAGTCCCGCTTCCTGCGCAGGATATCCGTCCATTACATCTTCTATTACAGCAGGTGAATATCCGTTGACACCTATTAAAATAAGCGAAAGCAAAAAACCAAGCAAAAGATTGAAAAACGGGCCGGCAAAAACTATCTGGAATTTCTGCCAGAGGGTCTTTTTATTAAAAGCCCTGTCGTCATTACTTTCCTCATCCTCACCTTCCATTGCGCATGAACCGCCAAAAGGAAGAGCCTTAAGGCAATATGTTGTCTCTCCTCTGGTAAAATGAAAGATCCTCGGTCCCATACCTATGGAAAATTCGTTAACTCTTACATCATTTTTCTTAGCCAGAAGGAAATGTCCCATCTCGTGAAAAAATATAATGAAACTGAATATAAGTATAGCTATGATGATATTCAAAATTAATTAACCTCCGCTAAATATTCCAATGTAAACTTCCTTGTAAGCTCTTCCGTATCAAGAATTTGATCAACGGTCGGATTTTCCATGAAATCTATCTCCTGCAATGCCGCTGCTATTGCCTCGGGAATTGATAAGAAAGAAGTTTCTCCCTTTAAAAAGCTTGCGACAGCAACCTCATTTGCTGCATTGTATACGCAAGGCATATTACCTCCCGCAAGCGCTGCATCAAATGCCAGCGCAAGTCCGAAAAAGGTCTCCATATCCGGATGTTCAAATGAAAGATTGCCCACCTCAAAAAGGTCAAGGGGCTCTCCGGAAAGTTCTCCCCTGCTCGGATATGTAAGCGCATAATGAATGGGTATCCTCATATCCGCATTTCCCATCTGTGCAAGAATACTTCCATCCTCAAACTCAACCGCCGAATGTACAATGCTCTGGGGATGAACCACAACCTGTATACGATTTAAAGGTACATCAAAGAGCCACTTAGCTTCAATTACTTCAAGGCCCTTATTTACCATGGTAGCCGAATCTATTGTAACTTTATTGCCCATAGACCAGTTGGGATGCGCCAGTGCCTGTTTAACCGTAACCTTCTCTAAGGATTCAATACTTCTGCCTCTGAAAGGCCCACCTGAAGCCGTAAGAAGTATACGTCTTATCTCCTGGTCTTCATTTCCCTTTAAGCACTGAAAAATCGCAGAATGTTCTGAATCTACAGGAAGGATCGATACACCTTTTTTCCTTGCAAGACGGGTAATTATATGTCCTGCGGCAACAAGTGTCTCCTTATTGGCAAGTGCTATATCCTTTCCTGCTTTAATAGCAGCTATCGTAGGTTTGATACCGATCATACCTACAACCGCAGTAAGTACGATATCAGTCTCATCTTCCGTTGCACATTCAATAAGACCGTCCATACCCGAAACAACTGTGATATTTAAAGCCTTAAGTCTTTCTGCGAGTATATCAGCCCCGTCCTTATCATATACACAGGCAAGCTTTGGCATGAACTTTCTTACCTGCTCCTCAAAAAGATCGATATTTGATCCTCTTGCCGCCATCGCGGATACTTTGATGTCGGACATTTCAGATATAACAGAAAGAGTCTGAGTCCCTATGGAACCTGTGGAGCCTAATATAGATATAGTTTTCATATTCTACCTCTTATACATTTTTAATGATAAACAAAATAAGATAATAAAGAATGGGTGCTGTCATGATAACAGAATCAAACCTGTCTAAAATCCCTCCGTGTCCCGGTATCAGATTCCCGTAATCTTTGACGTTGTATCCTCTTTTAATAGCGGATGCAGCAAGATCTCCGATCATTGATGCCAAACCGCAGAGCATGGCTGCTCCGGCTATCAAGGCTATACGCAAATGACTTACCCCGAGTACGTTCCTGATTATAAAACAGTAAATAAACGTAAGAATAAATACTCCAAGTAAGCCACCGATAGCTCCCTCAACCGTTTTCTTGGGTGAAAGCTCGGGTGCCATTTTTCTTTTACCTAAAAGTCTGCCCGCAAAATAAGCGCAGGTGTCGCAGGCCCACGAGCAGATAATAATGATCCAAACAAGATATATTCCGTTATGCAATTCTCTTAACAGATATATATGGGAAAGCATTACCGGAACATAAAAAAAACCGAAATATGCAGTCATCATCTGCGATGCATCGTACTTGGGAAACTTGAACACATAAACCATTAGTATCATTATCAAAAGCAGAGTCCATAAAAACTGTTCATATGCTATAAGATTAAAGTAAAGATTAATATAATAAAGCACTGAAGCGGTATATCCGAAATAAGCCATCATACTTTTTTCTATACCGACAACACGATACAGTTCAAACAATCCTATGACAGATATTATACCCAGGGCAGCGCACATCCACGGGCCACCGAAATAGAAAAGTGCAGCTGCGGCTATGAATAAAAAAATTCCACTGATAACTCTTGTTCGCATAATAACTCCTTATCAAACCTTTCCGTATCTTCTGTCTCTGTTTTGATATGCCAAAACCGCTTCATCAAGCGCCGCTTCATCAAACTCAGGCCAGGGAACAGGTGTAAAATACATCTCAGCATAAGCCATCTGCCAAAGCATATAATTCGAAAGTCTCTGCTCTCCGCTTGTTCTGATAAGCAGATCCGGATCGGGTATCTCAGCCGTATCAAGATAGGACGAAAATCTTTCTTCCGTTATTAATGCCGGATCAGAGCCATCTTTTTGAATGTCCGAAAACATTTTTCTCATACCCCTTATCATTTCATCTCTGCTTCCGTAATTTATACAGATACAAAGAGTAAGTCCGGTATTTGATTCGGTGGAATCCATAAGATCAGCTCCCTTTTTTTTGAGTTCTTCGGGAAGGCCATCGAAATCACCTATGATAAGTGCCCTCATATTTTCTTTGATAGCAAGCTTTTTACATATGCCCATATACTCAGCCAAAAGCTTCATAAGAGCGCCAACTTCGTCAGAAGGACGATTCCAGTTTTCGGTGGAAAAGGCATACAAAGAAAGATACTTGATCCCTATCTTATTCGCATGTCTGCATATAGGTTCAACTCTCTTTGCTCCCATTATATGACCATAGGTTCTTGGCATATTTTTCTGCTTTGCCCATCTTCCGTTCCCATCTAAGATGATAGCAACATGACGGGGAATATCGCTGTTTCCCATAATACGCACCTTCTCTTGCATAAATGCCCCGTAGCAAGCTACGGGGCAGTATTTTCTCTATACAGTCATTATCTCTTTAGTCTTCTCTTCTATAGCCTTATCTATTTTTTTAATATAAGTATCGGTAACCTTTTGGATATCATCTTCCATATCCTTAACCGAATCCTCAGAGATGTCATCCTGCTTGCCAATTTTTTTAATGGCATCATTGGCATCCCTTCTGATATTACGGATGGCAACTTTGGCATTCTCACCGCGTTTTTTAACATCCTTAGCCAATTCTTTACGTCTTTCCTCTGTAAGTTCGGGAAAAACAAGTCTGATCATTTTGCCATCATTGGTAGGGTTGATCCCGATATCCGAAGTCATAATGGCTTTTTCGATCTCCTTAACCATGGAAGCCTCCCATGGCTGGATCTGGATCATCCTTGCCTCGGGCACAGAAATATTTGCAACCTGCTGCAAAGATGTGGGTGCTCCGTAATAATCTACCGTCAGATGATCTAAAATATGTGGATTCGCACGTCCTGCACGAATAGTTGTATATTCATCATCGAGATTGGCAAGTGACTTTTTCATCTTTTCTTCAAAAGGCTTAATTCTGTCATCCATAATATTTCCCTTTCTTTATACTATTACTGTTGTCCCCTTAAATCCATCGCCCTTCATAGCATTCACAATACTGTTTTCTTCCCCGAGAGCGAAAACCTTCATAGGCATTTTATTTTCCATACACATTATAGACGCTGAAAGATCCATAACCGCAAGCTGTTTATCAATAACTTCCTGTATATTGATCTTATCATATTTAACGGCAGAAGGATTAACCTTGGGATCACTGTCGTAAACACCGTCAACAGCCTTAGCCAAAAGTATGGAATCGGCTTCTATCTCGATCGCACGAAGTGCTGTTGCTGTGTCTGTTGAAAAATAAGGGTGTCCCGTACCTCCGGCAAAAAATACCACATGGCCGTTTTTAAAATATTTGTTGGCACGATCCTTTGAAAAGAGTTTTGTAAAACTGCCGCATTCAAACGGAGTCAGGATATTGGTCATAAGACCTACACTTCTCATGATCTCTGAAACATAGATACAATTCATTACGGTCGCAAGCATACCGATTTGGTCTGCCTTAGTCCTGTCTATGTTCTCACTCGTTCTGCCTCGCCAAAAGTTACCGCCGCCGATAACTATACCAACTTCAGTTCCATTATCACAAAGCTGCTTTACCTGACGTGCAACCATTAGACAGGTCTCTTCATCAAATCCCTTTTTATCGGAACCTGCCAATGCCTCTCCACTGAGTTTTAAAAGGATTCTGCTCATATTGTCTCCTTATGCCTATTTAATGGCAGCAAATACATTAGATACATCAACATCTGCGTAAGCCTGTGAGCAGAAACCTTCGATAACAGCACCGTTGTTGATCTGAACCGAACGTGATTTGATATTACCCATAACAACTGCAGAAGTATCAACAACTACAGGTCCCTGAACATCTATATCACCCTTTACTGCGCCTGCAATTACTGCGGATGAAGCGGTAATATTACCCACAACTACCGAACCTACTCCGATTTTAACTGTTCCGTTTGTATTGATCTCTCCGCTTACTCTTGCATTATCAGCAAAAAATTCAGATGAAACGCTGTTACCGTTAATAACTCCTGCTACGGTAATCTTACCATTACAATGAACATCTCCGTTTATAGTACCGTTAACTTCGATAGAACCGGTTGAATCAAGGTTACCTGTTATAGTCATGCCTGATGTTATAACTGCATTCTCATCCGAAGCAGGTGCCGGTGC
>JAILKW010000158.1 GCA_024693455.1 Lachnospiraceae bacterium | reverse complement strand
CAATTCTTTTATTCTATCCACCATTCGGGAGTCAGGTCTCCAAGCTTCACGACCCGCCCTTTTGAATAATCAAGCTCATGTCAACATCTTTCCGATTCCTGATGTTCTAATGACTGGTATTTCCTTATTCTATTCTGAATTTATAGCATTTAATAAATACATACAAACATCCCTTATCCTGACGGATAAATCCTGCATCGTATGACATACGAGGATACTCTTTTTTATAATAATCGACTATTTTACGATACATAATGATCAGTTCCGCCTGATTATTACTGCAATATTTAATTGTGATAAGATACATGTCACGGACTTGAAGCGGATCGATTTCCGCCCCGGGAAAGGGATGTGCGGAATAATAATCCATGACCATGGTATACCCTTTCCAAATCTTGTATTTTGAGTCCATCCCTGCGCACATATGGCTAATCGCATCATAATAAATGTCATTATTAAAATCATAATAATCATTTTTTTCATAAGGATTAAAGGGAACCATGTCAGCTCCCATACTCTTAACTTTTTCTTTTATCTCTTCACACTCTCTTTTTAACTGAAGATATTCCGCCCCGCGTTCCGCATTCATTCTTTGTATTGCGTTGCGTTCCGTCATACTCATATTGTTTTGGGGTTCTTTCCCATTATATTCGGAAGAAGGCTTAGCAGTATAATTTTCATGCCTCTCCGGTTCACGGTAATACTGCTCTTCCTCCTGTTCATAATACTCTTCCCTTTCCCTTTCGATAGTTTGCTGCATCACCCAGATCCGCATCGTATCCTCGATACCCTCAAGTCTCCTTCCCGATTGAATAACCTTACGTGTTATTTCAACACTTACCATTTCATCACGAGGCATCTTTTTGATCCGGTATGGATCAGTCGTAAAACAACTGTACTTATAAACCATGCGATAACAATTTTCACATAGAAACGGAAATCCCGCGACACTTGCCGTCTTCAGATTCATATGATCTTCACCACAGCCTGCACAATACCCATGATCATGAAAAAGTCGATCGCGTCTTCCGGTTCTTGGCGCACCTTCTATCGGTATCTTCATATAAGTAAATTTGACCTCCTGCGGTTTAGGAAGCGGAAATTTTTTATAATACACCTTGTTTGCTCCTTGTTCTCTTTATGAAAAATAAGTTCAATTGTGTTATAAAACCGCCCGGTTACAACCCGTTATCATGGAAGAACGTCCAAAACAATCATTCTTAAGTCACTGACATCTGCCGGCTTGGGATCGCCTTCCCAAATAAACCGGTCAAGTGGATATCTACCGCAAAGATCTGTCAGCTCATCAAATGCCATATAATACTCATATTCCCGATCCTCACTCCCATATTCCTGTCCCGGAACCCCCTCCTCTCCATCCGATGTGCTTATCTGAAGACGGTATATATCCGGATAAAAGGCCTGTTCGCAATATCCCCCAAGGGTTTTCACGGATGTATCGTAATTCCAGTAAAACAGGCCTACCTGTCTTCCCTCAATCTCCGGTACAGTCAGTTTTTCCGCACCCATACGTATAAGTTCCTCTTTTGACAGATTGGTTCTTTTTGCGAGAAGGTGCTTTCCAAACAGTGTACTTACCCGGTATATTGACTCTTTACCCGCTGCAGCTTTTTTCTCATCACACAAGGCTCTTTCTGCCGCCAGCTCAATGCCTTCCATCAGCTGTGAAAAGGAATATGCTCCGTACAGCGTTGCTGCCCATTTCCCGTTATTTAATTCTTCCGGGCGTCCTAAAGCAAGAGCCTGCGGGAAATTGCTCCCAGAATACTTTTCATCACAAAAAGAGATATTGACCAGATGTTTCCCATCAAGAATTATTTCACCAACATCTCCTGTGGTATACCGGAATCCGATCTGCCTGCCGTCATCCAGATTGCCTTCCAGTTCCATTTCAAGATGGGTTTTTCCATGCTCACAAAGAACCGGAAATACGGCATCAAAACTTCTCTTATAATAGAGCCAGGATATCCGGCTATCTGTCTTCCAATAATCCTCCTGTGAGCCGGTAAAATCCTCCATTGGATACAAAAAACCAAGCCCCTTCCTTCTGATCTTTTCCTGTGAAAAATGATTTTCGAAGAAGCTTTCTATTGTTCCCGTTCCGCCAAAAAAGGACATATCAAAATTGCAAGCCCATTTATCAAAAGGCTCTTCATTACACTGCCCATACAATTCGGACCATATAAAGCCTTCTTCATATCTGTCGGAGTGAGCCGCTTTCCCGTTTTCATCCCAGCTTTCCTGA
>JAILKW010000142.1 GCA_024693455.1 Lachnospiraceae bacterium | reverse complement strand
TCCGACATTTGACAAACATGTGAGAACGGAAGTAAAAGTTGTCGTGAAGTCATGGCTGTCAATTGAAACAAACATACATGAAACAAAAAGTACGGCCATATATGTAATTATAAATACATTAACGGAACGAATAACTTCATGTTCGATAGCTTTTCCGTCCATTGAGATCTTTCTTATACTCTTGGGGTGTATGTATGAGAGGATCTCTTTTTTTATTGTTTTTAAAAGGATGATTATTCTTGAAATCTTTATTCCGCCGGCGGTACTTCCCGCACATGCACCTGAGAATGTCAGGATGACGATTATCATTAGCGCAAACATTGGCCATTTATCGTAATCGACCGTTGAAATACCTGTGGTGGAAATGATAGATGCGACTTGAAACAGTGAATCTACGAAGGTATCAAGAATGTTTTTAAGGTTTGAATGAAGGGATATGAATATACCGACAACAGCAAGTACAACAAGCAGAAGGTATACTCGAAGTTCCTCCATTTTAAAAGCCTTTTTTATATTTTTGCTGCCGATGAAATAATAAAAATTAAAGTTGATACCGAAAAGCAGCATAAATATCGAAATGATAATTTTGGTATAGATTGTCTGATTGGCCATGCTGGCATTGTATATCGAAAAACCTCCTGTGCCTGCTGTTGAAAATGAGGCACAAATGGCATCATATACAGGCATACCGCCGAATATCAGCAATACAAAAAGCAAAACCGATAATATGATATAGATCAGATATAGCTTTCTGGCGGTATTGGCAACCTTTGGAACAAGCTTTCCAACGGAGGGACCGGGGGACTCCGCCTTCATAAGGTTGATGCTGGCTCCGCCGTTCATTGAAACCACTGCAAGTAAGAATACCAAAACTCCCATACCGCCGATCCAGTTGGTAAGTGACCGCCAAAACAGGCTGGCATGAGAAAGAGATTCTATGTCCGTTAAGATACTTGAACCTGTGGTTGTAAAACCGGAAACAGTTTCAAAAAGTGCATCAATGTACATGGGGATCTCTTTGGTAAGGTAAAAAGGAAGTGCTCCCACCATGGAAAGAACAACCCAAGAAAGAGCTGTAACAACACAGCCTTCTTTAAGATAAAAGGTACGGCTGCTTGGTTTTTTAATACTTAGAATATAGCCCAAACACAGGCTTCCGGATCCCACGAGTGCATAGATAAGTCCGATCTTGAGTTCGTGATATATGACAGCTACGATCGAGGGACAGAGCATCAAGGCAAATTCTATCATTAGTACTTTTCCGAGTATATATCGGATAATGGAAGTATTCATATATGAATCACAGGCCTCCTAAAAATTTAATCAAGAATATCGGAAATGTCATTGAATCCGGAATTCGTTGTAACGATCATCATTGTATCCCCGACTTCGATAGTATCATCACCGGTAGGGAAGATAATGCGGCCGTTTCTGTTGATGAAGGAAACCATAACATTTTTCTTGAGTCTTAAATGTTTAAGTTTGACACCTGTAATGGGGGACTCGTTTTCAATCTTAAATTCTATAGCTTCAACCGCACCGTCATACATATGATAAAGTGTTTCAATTGCACTGTCCATGGAAGCCCGTTTTGCGCGGGCAAAGGCCAGTATATATTCGGATGTTATAATTCTCGGATAAACTATACTTCCAAGATCCAGTGAATTTATAACCTCATGGAAGGCAAAACGGTTAACCTTAGTTACTACCTTTGTCTCGGAAACACCTTTGGCGTGAAGAGTAAGCATAATGTTTTCTTCGTCAATTCCCGTAAGGGGAACAAACGCGCCTACGGTTTCAATACCTGCCTCATAAAGCAGCGCCTCATCAGTACCATTCCCGTTTATAATGATAGCTTCAGGCAGCAGGACAGATAATTCCTCGCATCTGTCGGTATCTCTTTCGATTATCTTAACTTCAATACCTTCATGTATGAGTTGGGTTGCAAGATAATAAGCACCTTTTCCGCCGCCGACAATAAGGGCATCCCTGACATGCGGAGTCTTAACGCCCAATGCATTAAGACACGAACGACCCTGACGCCTGGGGGTGACAATGGAAACAACATCTCCTGCCTCCAAAGTAAAAAGACCGTTTGGTATTATTACTTTATCCTCTCTTTGAACAGCGGTAAAAAGGAAGCGCTGTGATATACCGTGACTGATCTGTGCTACCTGCTTACCGTCCAGAGGAGAATCCTCAGCCAGTTTGAATTTGATCATTTCTGCTTCTCCATGGGCAAAGCTTCCAACTTCAAGTGCCGAGGGAAGATATAGAATACGAGCGATCTCAAGCGCGGCTTCAAACTCAGGATTGATGATCATTGCAAGTTCAAGCCTGTCACGCAGATAATTTATTTCTTTGTTATAGTCGGGGGTACGAACTCTTGCAATTGCCGAACACTTGCCGACACGGGTGGCAACCGTACAACATAAAAGATTAAGTTCGTCAGACCCTGTAACAGCAATAAAAAGATCGGCATCATCAACTCCGACTTCCTTCAAAGTGCTGTAACTTGCACCATTGCCGACATAGCCCATTACGTCGTATTGATTGGTAATATCATCAATACGTTCCTGGCTGATATCTATCATGGTTACATTATTACCTTCATTTGAAAGAGAGTAGGTAAGTGTTGCGCCGACTTTTCCGCATCCTACTATAATAATGTTAAGGGCTTTTACCTCGTCTGTTTTTTTGTCTCCGAAAAATTTCATGAGAAATCCCCTTTTGTGGTAAAAATAGTTAATCGGGGTTATGCAAACCCCGATTACATTATAGTATATTCAAATTTATAAGTCTATGCCAACTCATCTATATGGCGTGTGAGTTTTTTTGAAATCTTTGTCAGATCTTTCATGAAATCAGAGTCGGAACCGAAATAATCTTTGTAGTTACTTACATCTATATTGTTAATGGATGACTCTTTTATATTCATATATCCGTTATCATCAAACTTGACGCCGACAGCCTTTAATTCTTCTGCGTATTTGGAAGATAGTTTTTTAAGCTGTTTGTATACGGCTTTTGAATTCGCATCGCCTACATCGTGTGATGATTTTAGTGTATTATTATAAACATCGGTAAATGCAGTGATGTTATTAAAGAACTCGGTTTTTTCGTTTTTACTGTCCTTTTCATTCGTGCCGTAATCATATGCGCCTATAACACGAAGCCCCCTTTTCAATGCTTTTGAATCGGCCTTTAAAAGGGCAGAATCAGTGGAATTGTTTCTGACGCTTTTTTTTGCAAAAGAACGGTCGTCGTTGTATAATGAGCGAAGAAATGAATTTGATGTTATGTTAAATCCCATAGCATACCTCCGTTTATTACATTATTTATATTTATATCGGCTGTTTGGGCTGATTTGTTAATACATTTTAAGGAGAAAACATGGAAAAAGAAAAGGTTATAGTTATTGACTTCGGCGGCCAGTATAACCAGCTTGTGGCACGACGCGTCAGGGAGTGCAATGTTTATTGTGAAATTTATTCTTACAGGACTCCGATTGACGAGATCAGGGCGATGTCACCCAAAGGCATCATACTTACCGGCGGTCCAAGCAGTGTTTACGAAGAGGGTGCTGCGACCTGTGGCAGGGAGCTTTTTGAGATGGGTATCCCGGTGCTCGGACTTTGTTACGGGGCCCAGCTTATGATGCATGTGTTGGGCGGAAAAGTTGAAAAGGCTGCTGCAAGAGAGTACGGAAAGACTTTAACCAGGTTTAATACTTCAGCGGAACTGTTTAAGGGGATTCCGGGTGAATCTATAGTGTGGATGAGTCACTTTGATTATATTTCAAAGCTTGCACCGGGGTTTGAAACTCTTGCCGAAACCGATAATTGTCCGGTTGCAGCTGCCCAGGATCAGGCAGCAGGCCTTTATGCCATTCAGTTTCATCCTGAGGTTTTGCATACAGAATACGGTAAAGAGATTTTATTTAATTATGTCAGGAATATATGCGGTTGCAGTGGTCAGTGGAGGATGGATTCTTTTGTGGAAAATCAGATCAAGGCAATCCGTGAAAAGGTCGGTGACGGAAAAGTCCTTTGTGCGCTTTCAGGCGGAGTGGATTCCTCCGTTGCCGCAGTACTTTTATCAAAGGCGATCGGGAAACAGCTTACCTGCGTATTTGTAGACCATGGACTTTTAAGGAAGAACGAAGGTGATGAGGTCGAGTCTGTTTTCGGACCCACAGGGCCGTATGAGCTGAATTTTATCAGGGTTAATGCGGCAGAGCGTTATTACGAAAAGTTAAAAGACGTTTCCGAACCGGAAAAAAAGCGAAAGATAATCGGAGAAGAATTTATCCGTGTTTTCGAAGAAGAGGCCAAAAAGATAGGTGCAGTTGACTATCTCGTTCAGGGAACGATTTATCCTGACGTTGTAGAGTCGGGACTCGGAGGAGAATCAGCTGTGATAAAGTCTCATCATAATGTGGGAGGTCTTCCGGAGCATGTTGATTTCAAGGAGATAATAGAGCCCCTTCGTGATCTGTTTAAAGATGAGGTCAGACGTGCGGGACTTGAACTTGGCATTCCGGATTATCTTGTTTTCCGTCAGCCCTTCCCAGGACCGGGACTTGGTATACGTATCATAGGAGATGTTACAGCCGAGAAGGTTCGTATTGTTCAGGATGCCGACGCGATATACAGGGAAGAGGTTGCAAGAGCGGTTGAGATATGGAGAGAACAACAGGGCATAAAACCGTCATCAGATAAAAAGAACGAATTGTCCGGTATCGGACAAGTTGACATGGACGGAGAACTTCCTCCATGGATGCCCGATCAGTATTTCGCAGCCCTTACCAACATGCGCTCGGTAGGCGTAATGGGAGATGAGCGCACCTACGATTATGCAATAGCTCTTCGCGCCGTAAAAACTATAGACTTTATGACGGCGGAGTCCGCTAACTTACCCTATAAGCTGCTCGCAATCGTGACCAGCAGGATCATCAACGAGGTTCGCGGCGTTAACCGCGTAATGTACGACCTGACGAGTAAGCCGCCGGGGACTATTGAGATGGAG